>JAUTXB010000181.1 GCA_030838245.1 Acidimicrobiaceae bacterium | reverse complement strand
GTCGATCGCCATCGGTTGTAGCTACGGTCACGGCACCGAGTTGCCCGGGACCTTCTCGGTTACCCCTGAGTCCCTGGCCGACACGGTGCGTCAGGTCGTGGAGTGGGCTGCCTATTCGGGGGTGCAGCGCGTCATCCTGGTCAACGGGCACTTCGGGAACCAGGCGGCCCTGGGCATCGCCTCCGATCACATCCGGTTCCATCGACCTGATCTGCGCATCGGCACCGTCAGCTGGTGGGCGGCCACCAAGGCGGTCGAGGCCGAGGTGCTGAAAGACGGCGACGACATCCACGCCAACCGGGCCGAGACGTCGATGATGTTGGCCGTCGCCCCCGAGCTGGTCCGGATGGACCTTGCATCGGGAGCCGACGATCCTGATCGGACCCCGGGACTCGTCTTCCGCTACACGGCCCCCTCGCTGTCGACCAACGGGGTGACGGGCAGTCCGTCACAGGCGACGGTCGAGCTTGGGGAGTGGCTGTTCAAAGAGACAGTCGACGCATTAGCGGACATGGTCGAGGCGGGCCGCCGGGAGGAGCCCCCCCTCCAATCACACCGGGCACCAACAGCGACGAGTGACGAGCGGACGTCGTCGCTTTCGAGCGGGGGCAACCGGTGACGCCGGTAGTGGCCGTGCTGGCCGGGCGGTCGCCCGAGGAGCGGTACTCGGTGCACCGGGGCTACGTCGATTCCCTTTCCCGGGTCGGGGCATTGCCTGTTGTGCTGCCCGCCGGCGCCGGGATCGATCCGGTGGTGCTGGCGGAGTGGATCCTCGGCTGCGACGGGTTGATCGTCACCGGAGGCGGTGACGTGGCCCCCGAGCTCTACGGCCGCACTGGGGCCGAAGAGCTGATGGAAGTGGATGTCGAGCGCGACCGGGTCGAGGTCGAAGCCGTCCGCGTGGCCATGACCGCCGGTCGACGAGTGTTGGGGATCTGCCGTGGGGCCCAGGTGCTGGCCGTGGCCACCGGGGGATCGCTCGTCACCGACCTCCCCTCGGCCGGCTTCGCCGGGCACTGGATGGAAAAAGAGGAGTACCAGCCGGTTCACGATGTCAAGGCCGAGTCCGGTTCGGTGTGCGAGACCGTGCTGGGCGAGGTGGGCTCGGTCAACTCCATCCACCACCAGGCCATCGACGATCCCGGCGAGGTCCTGGTGGCGACGGCCTGGTCGCCGGACGGGGTGATCGAGGCCATCGAAGGGCCGGGCGCCCTCGGCATCCAGTGGCACCCCGAACGACTCGTTTCCACCGATGAGCGTCACCTCGGTCCCTTTCGTTGGCTGGTCGAACGGTGACCGGGGCCGTTGCCGACCAGGCGACCGGGGTCGCTGCCGACCGTCGGGTTGCGGTGGTGACCGGTGCGGGCAGGGGCATCGGGCGGGCCATCTCCTTGGAGCTGGCCCGCAACGGCTTCAATGTGGTGCTCAACTACCAGTCCTCATCCGAGGGGGTGTCCAAGACTGCGGCCGAAATCGCCGGCCTCGGCGGCGCCGGCGTGACCATCAAGGGCAACGTTGCCGATCCCGCCACCGCCGCTTCGCTGGTGGCGGCGGCCGAGTCGTCGTTCGGCCCACTCGACGTCTGGGTAAACAACGCCGGCGTATCGACCCTGGCCCCGGTGCTCGAGACCACGGCGGAATCCATGACCCACATGACCGAGGTGAACTTCCTCGGGACCTTCTACGGCGTGCAAGCGGCCGGGCGGTCCATGGTGGACGCGGGACGCGGCGGGGCCATCATCAACGTCGCCTCGGACCTCGGTTTGCGGGCTGCTCCCCTACTGGCCGGGTACAGCGCCACGAAATTCGCGGTGGTGGGGCTCACCCAGGCGGCGGCGGTCGAACTGGCTCCGGCGGGCATCTCGGTGAACGCGGTATGTCCCGGCACCGTGGAGACCGAGATGGTGCAAACCGAGATCGAGTGCGAAGCGGGGATCCGGGGCGTGAGCGGCGACGAGGTCCGCACCGCGTTGCTCGATGCGGTTCCTGCTGGTCGGCTCTGCACCGCCGAGGACGTGAGCGCCCTGGTGGCCTGGCTCACCACGAGCGGCGCCGCTTTTGTCACCGGACAGGCGATCTGTACGAACGGAGGGTCGATCTTGCATTGACCAGATCGCGCACCTCGTCGACTCAATAAACCCCATCGAAACCGTCAACGAACTCGAACAAGAGATTTTCCCGAGCGAAGGAGTGTCATGCAACAACGGATGCGGAAGACCCAACGGCTACTGACCTATTGGGGTTGTGCGATGTTAGGGCTCGGCCTGGCAGGAACGACATTGCCGAGTAGCCCAGCAGCGGCCGCATCGTCGGTCCTCACATCACACACCTTGCACCTGGCGTTCGGCGCCGACATGCAGGTCCCGGATCCCGACATCTTTTACGAGATTGAAGGTAACGCGGTCATGTCATCGATCTACGAGGGCTTGGTCAAATACGCCAACGGGTCGACCAAGCTCGTCCCGTCGTTGGCCACGGCCTGGACCGTGTCCCCGGATGGGATGACGTATACCTTCACGCTCCGCAGTGGCGTCACGTTCCACGACGGGACCCCGTTCAATTCGACCGCCGCGGCATTCAGCTTCTCGCGGCGCACCGGTGTCAATTCGGCCCCCGCCTACATGCTGGCCGACGTCACCTCGACGGCCACCCCGGATCCCCAGACCTTCGTGGTCCACCTC
>JAUTXB010000148.1 GCA_030838245.1 Acidimicrobiaceae bacterium | reverse complement strand
CGCCTTCAGCCGCGAGCTCAAGTTGAAGCGGGCGATCGAGACGGTGATCGACGACTTTGACTACGTCCTGATCGACTGCCCACCCTCCCTCGGGCTGATCACGGTCAACGGGTTGGCTGCGGCCGCCGAGGTGCTGGTCCCGATCCAGTGCGAGTACTACGCCCTCGAAGGCCTGAGCCAGCTGCTTCGCAACGTTCACCTTGTCGCCTCCAACCTCAACGACGGGCTCGACGTCTCGACCATCGTGCTGACCATGTACGACGCCCGGACAAAGCTCTCTGACCAGGTGGCGTCGGAGGTGCGCGAGCACTTTGGCGCCAAGGTGTGCAGGAATGTCATACCCAGGACCGTTCGTCTGTCGGAAGCCCCCTCGTTCGGGCAGCCGATTTCCGTGTTCGATCCCACCTCTCGGGGGGCCATTGCCTACCGGGAGTTAGCCAAGGAGGTCAGTGGTGGCGCGTCGTAGCGGTTTGGGCAAGGGACTGGGTGCATTGATACCGACCGAGGTCGTCGGTGATCGATCCTCGGCTCTGCGCGAGGTGCCCATCGGCAGCATCAAGCCGAATCCGCTGCAGCCCAGGTCTCATTTCGATGAGGAGACCATGGCCTCGCTGGCCTCGTCGATCAAAGAGCTTGGCGTGCTCCAGCCGGTGCTGGTCCGACTGAGCGGGGACGGCGGGACCGAGGAGTTTGAGCTCATCGCCGGCGAGCGCCGGTGGCGAGCGGCCCGACGCGCCGGACTCCAGACCATTCCCGTTCTGATCCAGGTGACCGACGAGGCGCACAGCCTGGAGCAGGCACTGGTCGAGAACCTCCACCGCCAGGACCTCAATGTCCTCGAAGAGGCATCGGCCTATCAACAGTTGATCGAGGATTTCGACTACACCCACGAGGAAGTTGCCACCCGGGTGGGAAAGGGCAGAACCTCGGTCACTAACACTCTCCGGTTGCTGCAACTGCCTTCCGGCGCGCAACGGCTCTTGGCCGAGGGTCAAATCAGTCCCGGTCATGCCCGGGCCCTCCTGGGTACGCCCGATCGGGGGTACCAAGAGGCGCTGGCCAAGTCGATCGTGGCCGAAGGATTGACGGTGCGGGCTGTCGAAGAGGCCGTCCGGGCTCGATCGCAACCCTACGAGCCCGATCCGGTGCCCGATCTGTCGGTGGTCGAAGACAGTGAGCCGGCCGACGAGCCCGCGCCGACGAATAACAACGTGTCGGTGGCTCCCGCCGCGCCTCGCCGCCTTCCGCCGCCCGGGCTGCTCGAGCTCGAGGAGTTGCTCTCGAGCCACCTCAACACCCGGGTCAAAGTGGACATGAGCAGTAAACGGGGGAAAGTGGTGGTTGACTTCGCCACTCTCGAGGACCTCGAGCGCATCTACAAGTTGATGGTTGGAGAGCTTGCGTCCACAGCCGAGTAAAGAAACTCTCGCGCTGAGTGGGTGGTCTTGACATAACGGATCAATACCCTGGTCAGCGACCACACTACGTGGCAGCTTATATCTAACGCGTCACTAGAGCTTCGTCCACAACCTGTGCATGAGGTTGTGGATTGCTAGCGGGGCCACACCTCCCGTCGAGGTCGAACCTTTGCCGATTCTCGCTCAGTCCCAGGCGGAGTCAGCCCATCCGGTGAGCGCATCGACTACCGCATGAGCGAGATCGGCCGTTTGCTCAACGAGGACCGTCGCCGGGCCGATCTCACAGATCACCGCGGGCATCCGCGTTTCGCGCAGCAAGGGAATGGACATCCCACGACAGCCGCCGTCGGCGATGGCCAGCTCGGAAGGCAGTCGTTCCTGAAGGAGCTCGGCCAGGCGTCGCCCGCCGGGGGATTGGTAGCGGAAGCCTGCGTAATACGAGGAGGAACACGATCGGTCGCCGGCCGACAGCCGAAGCCCGAGATAGACCTCGGCCCCACCGGCATTGGCCTCCGAGGCTTGGACCGAACCGTCCGGGTGATGGTGGGTGCTGACGTGTGCCCCGTTGGTGACCAAGAGGCGCCTGAGGGCCCCAACGGCGGCGTCGAGCCCGCCCTCTTCGCCGATGGCTACTCGTCGACCGGTCAGAGTCCGCGGGGCCTGGCGGAGTCGCTCGCGGTCCCGCACCTCGGTGACCAGTTCCTCGGACCCCAAGTGCCGGGACCCGAACCGTATGAGCTCCCGGACGGTGGCCGCACCGGCGATTCCGTCCACCGGCACCCCGGCGTTGCGCTGGAACTCGCCGAGCGCGGCAGAGGTCAGGTCACCGAAGATCCCGTCGACCCGACCCGTGTCGAATCCAAGTGCGCTGAGGCGTTGCTGCAGCTCAGCGACGTCGTCACCCCGGACCATGGGCGTTCGTCGGTACAGGAAACGGTCACCGAGCCGTCGGCCGGCTTCGACCAGTGCCGACCACGTCTGTGGACCGCAGACGCCATCAATCCGCAGTCCGCGCCGGTGCTGGAAGGCCTCCAGGGCCGCACGGGTGCCGTCGCCGAACTCGCCCTCAGAGTCGATGGCGCTCGAAATACCGAGCCCGTGCAGGCGAGCCTGGACATCGGCCACCGCCGCGCCCGAATCGCCAAACCGGAGGGGGAGCGAGGGTACATCCCTGCTCACACGCGCCCCCCGAGCGCCGGACGGCCGTCTACAGGTGAGCGGAGAGCTCTTGGAGCAGCTGTCCCTTGCCCTTGGCCCCGACGATCCGAGCGGCGGGCTCCCCGTCTTTGAACAGGATCAGAGTGGGGATGCTCATCACGTCGAATCGCCTGGTCACGTCGAGATTGTCGTCGATGTTCAACTTGGCGATCTGTAATTTGCCCGCCTGCTCGGTCGCGATCTCCTCGAGTACCGGTGCGATCATCTTGCACGGGCCACACCATTCGGCCCAGAAGTCCACAAGGACAGGAACGTCGGCGGCTTTGACATGCTCATCAAAGCTAGCGTCGCTCAAGGTCGTAATTGCCTGGCTCATGATCTGGTGTCCTCCTGGCCCTGGTGGCCGTTTCGTGCGCCCAGCTCAGCGCACGTTCATGTAACCGCAGTCTGGTCGCTGTCATTCCCGAAAGCCGTCGGGGCCGTGGTCAGTGCGTGCTCGGGATGGCGTCGAGCCATCGCTCGACGTCGATCGCCGCCATGCACCCCGACCCGGCTGCCGTGATGGCCTGGCGGTACTCGTGGTCTTGGACGTCACCGCAGGCGAACACCCCGTCCACGTTGGTCTGGGTGCTGCCGCCGAAGGTGCGAACGTAGCCGTTCTCCTCCAGCTCGAGCTGCCCCTTGAACAGCGAGGTGTTGGGCTCGTGCCCGATGGCCACGAACAGACCGGATACCTCGAGGGTCGATTCCTCATCCGTGTTGGTGTCACGAAGGGCGACGGACTGCACCGTCGTGTCGCCGATGACATCGGTCACCACCGTGTTCCATCGGAACGTGATCTTGGGATTGGCGAAGGCCCGCTGCTGCATGACCTTGGAGGCCCGGAGCTCGCCGCGCCGGTGGATCAGCGTGACGTTCTTGGCAAATCGAGTCAGAAAAAGCGCCTCTTCGAGGGCCGAGTCGCCGCCACCGACAACGGCGATGTCCTTCTCGCGGAAGAAGAACCCGTCGCATGTGGCGCAGGTCGACACCCCGTAGCCGATCAGGCGCTCCTCGTTGGGCAGGTTGAGCATCAACGAGCGTGCTCCGGTGGCGACGATGAGCGCCTGGGCCGTATATGCCGGTTCTTCGGCATCGGGGTCATCGGTCCACAGTTCGAACGGGCGGGTGGCGAGGTCCACTTTCGACACCTTGGTCGTCACGTACTCCGCCCCGAACCGGGCCGCCTGCTCGCGGAAGGTCTGCATGAGCTCGGGACCCATGATCCCGTTCACGAACCCCGGGAAATTCTCCACCTCGGTGGTGAGCATCAGCTGACCGCCGGGCTGGTCGCTGGTGGACGAGGGCTCGCCTTCGATCACCAGGGGGGTGAGCTGTGCGCGCGCCGCGTAGATGGCCGCGGTCAACCCGGCCGGACCCGAGCCCACGATGATGACTTGTCGTGCATCGGTCATCGTCGGGCGGTCCGCTGGGTCCACGCCACGACACCGATCAGGACGAACACCGCTCCGACCAGCAGGTCGGCTGCCCACACCCGGCCGTCGAACGCGTAGACGGTGAGCAGCCGGACGAGGGCGATCGACACGAAGACCACCGTGACCAGGGCCGCGGCGAAGACCAGGATGCCGAAGACGATGACCCGGGCGACCAGCGCCACCGGGCGCACCGTCTTGTCCCGGAGCAGCGACACCAACGTATCGACCAGGTCGGCGGCGCGGGCCGGCCAGTCGCCGGCACCAGGTGCGGCGGCGGTGGGGCTGTGTGTTGACCCGTCGGGCTGCGTTTCCATGACGCCGAGGATAGTCGGAAGCTGTGCCCGACCTGCTTGGATGGCGCCTGTCCCGGCGTGCCCGCTTGACCGGCGATCCGTCGGTCAAGCGATGGTCACGACGCAGACACCAAGAGTTCCTGGGCCGGTATGGGTGCCCACAACCGGTCCGAGGTTAACCACCTCGAGCGGGTACTTGGCGTCTATGCCGGCCAGCAGGCCGAGCAGGTCGTCAAGATCGTTGGCTGCGCCGTTGCAGACGGCCACCCGCTCGACCCCTCCGAACCCGAGAATCTTGTCGGCCAGGTACTTGAGCTGGCGCGAACGGGTCCGCTGCTTCGACTCTTCTTCGACTACCCCGTCGACCACGTGCACGACTGGTTTGATGGACAACAAGGAGCCCAACAGCGCCCGGGCCCCTCCGATACGGCCACCCTTTTCCAGGTGCTCGAGGGTGTCGATAGCTCCGAAGACCTGAGTGTGTCCGATCTGGTCGTTGACCACGGCAGCCACGTCGTCGAGGGACGCCCCCCCGGCGGCCGACTCCGCCGCGGCCAGGGCCATGAGGCCTTGACCCATGGTGACCGAGCGGGAGTCGATGACCCGGACTGGGATCCGGTCAGCTACCGCGTCCGCCGCGGCCTGAGCTGATTGATAGGTGGCGGACAGGGCGCCGGACAGGTTGATGCAGACAACGCCGTCGTATCCGTCGGCTGCGGCGTCGAGGAATGCCTCTTGGAACGCTCCTGGCGACGGGGCTGAGGTTTCGGGCAGTATGTCGCTCGACTGGCAACGCCTCCAGAATTCGTCGGCCGAGAGCGTGGCCCCGTCTACGAATTCCTCCGATCCGAAGCGGATCGACAGGGGCACGATGGTGATCCCCCGTTCCTCGGCGAGCGCCGGGGTCAGATCACCGGCGCTATCGGTTACCACCCGAACCCGGGCCATCGAAATCCTCCTCTTCCTGCTCCGACGGGGGGACCGGCCGCAACCGCCAGTTCGTCGGAATAGCCGTCTCCTGGTCGAGTCTGCCATGGAACGTCGGCGTCGGCCGCGGCATGCCGCGGCCCGACGACCGGGTCCCGATCACCGTCCGGGGCTGCGCCGGTGGGCTCGGACGATCTGGCCGGACGCGCCCGTTGGGGCTGTCGGAACCGCCGGGAGGCGGCCCCGACCGGCGCCTGGCGGCCCGAGCGGCGAGGATGGCGGCCGTCCCGGCATAGGCCAGCAGGCCGGCGACGACGGCCAACACGACCCGGAACAGCACCCCGAAGCCCGTCTGCGCGCTGGACACGTTCACGGCCAAGACGGTGACCACGGCCATGACGGCCGAGGCGATCAGCACCCGCTTCAACGGCTGGGTCACCTGGTCGCCACCGAACCCACCTAAGCGCCGTCGCAGGACGCCGATGGCCAGGACGGCGGTGACCGAGTAGGCGATCGACAGGGACAAGGCCAGGCCGCGCACCCCGAGCGGTCCGACCAGGGCGAGGCCGACCACCACGTTGATCAGGTTCTCGACCACGTAGAGGTAAAAGGCCGTGCGGGTGTCCTGCATCGACTGCAGCACCCGGGTCATGTACAAAAAGACGCAGAACCCGGGCAGGCCCAGCGAGAACATGGCCAGGGTGGAACCGATGGAATCCGCTCCAGCCACCGACGTGGCACCGTGGGCGAAGATCAGGTCGGACAGGACGTGGGCCAGGATCAGCATCCCCACGGTGGCGGGAATGATGATGGCGAGCATCCCCCGCAGCCCGTAGGACATCCGGCGTCGGAACCCGCTGGTGTCACGGAGCGCCCATCGCTCGGCCAACGACGGTGCCACCGCGCTCATGATCGACACGGCCACGATCCCGTAGGGCAGCTGGAAGAAGGTGTAGGCGTAGGTGTAGGCCGATACCGCCCCGGTGGTGCGCTCCCCGTCGGCCAGGGCCAAGATGATGGTGAGGGCCAGCTGGTTGGCCAGGACCAGGGCGAAGGTCCAGCCGGCCAACCGCGTGATGGTGCGCATGGCCTCGTGGCCCGGCTCCCACACGAAGCGGATGTGGAGGTCGGCCCGCCGGAGGGACGGGAGCAACAAGAGGGCCTGCACGACCACGCCGAGGGTGGTGCCGAGACCCAGGATGGCCAGGAAGCTGGCATGACGGGCGATGGCGTCCAGCGACAGGTTGCCGACCACGGCGTGGAACCACAGCAGCGCGGCGATCACCACCAAGTTGTTGGCCACGGACACGAACATGGGCATGGCGAACTTGCGCCGGGCGTTCAGCAACGCAGTGAACAGGCTGATCAGTCCGTAAAAGGCCAATTGGGGGACGAACCACTTCAACAGCGTGATCGCCTCGGCCCGTTGCTGGGGTGCCTGGGCCGTGTGATTAGCCACCGTGTAGATGTTGATGATCTCGGGGACGGCGAACCAGAACACCACGCTGGCCACAGCCAGCAGGGTGATGGTCATGGTGGTCACCGCCGAGATGGCCCGCCAGGCCTCGGGGCCCTTCCGGGTGGCCAGGCGGTCGACGAAGACGGGGACGAAGGTGGCCGACAGGACCCCACCCAGCACGATGTCATGGATCATGTTGGGGGTGTTGTTGGCCAGGTTGTACCCGTCAGCGAACCACTGGGTGCCCACCGCGTAGACCAGGACGATGAGCTTGATCACCCCGGTCAACCGGGACAGGGCGGTACCGACGGCCATGCCTGCGGTGGCACCGACCA
>JAUTXB010000087.1 GCA_030838245.1 Acidimicrobiaceae bacterium | reverse complement strand
ACCGAGAGCAAACCAAGGAAAGCGAACAGGAACCGGGAGCCTCCGGTGGGCGTGGTGACGGCTATAGCCATGACGATCCGCACCATTCCGCTGATGAATAGCCAGATGCCGATGAAGATGGCAAAGGCGTAGATCGTGTCCCTCGGTCGGGCCACGACCAGACCGCCCACGACCACGCTGGCCACCCCGAAGAAGAGGATCCACCCCCAGGATCTGCCGATCTGCTCGAGAATGTCATCGGATTGTGTGGTGGCCACCCCGTCAGGCATGTCGTCCCCCTATTTCGCTCGTACGTGGAACCTTCACGCAGACGCCGAAACGCCATGAAGGACAGTAGGTCCGCGGCCGTGGCCAGTGGGTGATCCCCGGTCGGCGAGGGCAGGGACCGGCACTCGACCCGACCCTGGTCCGACAGCTACCGATCGTCCTTCGACGGCTCGGCCGTGCCGATCAGCTCGTTGCTTCTGTCCCACAGGCGAGCGGCGGCGGCGGCGTCTTGTGCCGCCTTGGAGGGCTGGCGCTGCTTGCACTTGATGAAATAGGCGCCCGTGGCGTCGGCGACTTCGGGCGACGACGCCAGGTACACCGAGGTTCGCGCCCCCTTCTCGGCGGTGAGGATGAACGGCTTGATGACTGCCAGCCCAAAGGCCAGGAAGCCGTGGGTGTCCCCCTCACGGCCGTAGCCGGTGGCCACCACCCCCGGATGCAGGCAGTTGGCCGTGGTCCGTGTGCCGCCCAGGCGGCGAGCCAGCTCAGTGGTGAACAGGATGTTGGCCAACTTCGACTTGCTGTAGACCGGCATGCCCGTATAGCTCTTGGCCGACTGGAGGTCGTCGAAGCTCATGCCCCGGCGAGCCGAGCGGTGAGCGGTCGAGGACACGTTGACGATCCGGGACGGCCCCGATGCGACGATCCGATCCAACAGCCTCTGGGTCAGGAGAAACGGCCCCAGGTGGTTGATGGCGAACGTCGCCTCGAACCCGTCGACGGTCTCCTGGCGATCGGAGAGCACGACACCGGCGTTGTTGATCAGCACGTCGATGCGCGGGCATCGGTCGTTGATGGCCGCCGCCCCCGCCTCGGTCGAAGCCAGGTCGCCCAAGTCGAACACCACGACTTCGACGTCGTGGCTACCGCTCCTCGACCGGATGTCGGCCACGGCCGCGTCGCCCCGGGCCGTGTCCCTGGCCGTGATGACCACCTGGGCGCCGGCGCCGGCCAACGCCACCGCCGTCTCCTTGCCGATCCCCGAATTGCCTCCGGTGATGACGACGGTCTTGCCCGACATATCCGAAACGCTCATGGGCTGCCCTTCCTGGGTCGGAGCCGAGCCTATCCGGGACGGCAGCGGCCCCGGTGGGCCGAGCCGATCCGGCTGGGCGGAGCCCAGGAGCCCAGGATCGCCCACCGAACCCAGGCGGGATTGACATGATAACTTCGGCTTCCCTAACCTTTTATTTCAAGGTGCCCTGAGGAGGGTCCGCGAGCCGTCGGTGCCAGAAAGGTGACTGTCAATGAGGACCTCCAAACTGGGCCGACTGGTGGCCGTCCTGTGCGTCGGGATGGTGGGGGCGACCCTGGCCGCCTGCGGATCGTCGTCCGGTGCTTCGCCGACCCTCACCCTCTACAACGGCCAGCACGAACAGACGACCAACCAGCTGGTCGCCGCATTCGAGAAGCAGACCGGCATCACCGTGAAGGTGCGCAACAACGACGAGGCCGTCCTGACCAACCAGATCCTCGCCGAAGGATCGGCCTCGCCGGCTGACCTCATCTACGCCGAGAACTCACCGGCGCTCGAGAAGCTCCAGGAGAATGGGGTGCTGGCACCGGTCGACCCGTCGACACTCGGCAAGGTCCCCGCCAAGTACAACTCGCCCAAAGGAGACTGGGTCGGGGTGAGCGCCCGGGTCAACGTGCTGGTCTATAACACCAACCAGCTTCCGGCCAGCCAGGTGCCCACCTCGATCATGGATCTGGCCAATCCCAAGTGGAAGGGAAAGCTGGCCCTGGCCCAGGGCGAGACCGACTTCCAGCCCATCGTGACCTCGATCGTGAAGCGATACGGCAAACAGGCCGCGCTCAAGTGGCTCGAAGCGATCAAGGCCAACGCCGGCAGCAACATCTACCCCGATAACGAGAGCCTGGTCAGCCAGATCAACAAGGGGCAGGCGGAGATCGGGATCATCAACAGCTACTACTGGTACCGCCAACGGGATCAAGTAGGTTCAGCCGGCATGCACTCGGCCATCGCCTACTTCAGCCCGGGTGATGCCGGCTACGTGGTCGACATTTCCGGTGCCGGCGTGCTCAAGTCCTCCAAGAACCCGGCCGCGGCCCAGAAGTTCCTGGCCTTCTTGGTGTCGGCCAAGGGCCAAGAGATCATCGCCCACGACGACAGCTGGGAGTACCCGATCGGCTCGGGCGTGACCACGGCCCGAGCCCAGAAGCCGTTCGACACCTTGCAGCCGGCCCCGTTGACCATCGCCGAACTGGGCGACGGCGCCACCGCCATAGCCCTGCTGCAACAGGTCCAGCTGGCGTGATCCGTTGACATGAGCGTGACCGCGGCGGCCCCGACCGCACTCCCCGCCGTGAGCGCCCGGTCCAGGCGGCCGGTCGTGTTGTGGCTGACGAGCGGCGTGGTCGCCCTGCTCCTCTTGCTGCCGCTGGCCTACCTGGTCATCGAAGCGGCCCAGACCGGCTGGTCGACTCTTTCGCACCTGCTCTTTCGCCAGTTGACCTTGAACCTCTTGTGGAACACGGTCCGACTGTCCCTGGCGGTGACGGCGGCCTGCGCGGTGATCGGAGTGGCCGCGGCATGGTGCATCGAGCGCACCGATCTGCCCGGACGTCGGGTCTGGGCCGTCCTCGTCGTGGTGCCTCTGGCCATTCCCGACTTCGTGACCAGCTACGGATGGGTGTCGGTGGCCCCGTCGGTCCAGGGGTTCCTGGGATCCCTCCTGGTCATGACCCTGGCCCTCTACCCCCTTGTCTACCTGCCGGTGGCCGCCGCTTTTCGGGGCGCGGACCCGGGTCAGGAAGAGGTGGCCCACAGCCTGGGGCTGGGCCGGGCCCGCACGTTCTGGCGGGTGACGCTGGGTCAGGCCCGACCGGCCCTGCTCGGCGGGTGCGTCCTCGTGTCCCTGGCCCTCCTGGCCGAGTACGGCGCCTTCGAGATCCTCCGGTACAACACCCTGACCACCGAGATCTTCTTCGAAGCCGAGCGCGTCTACAACCTCCCCGCAGCCAGCAGCCTCTCCCTCGTCCTCGTGCTGGTGTGCTTCGTCGTCCTCGGTGGCGACCTGGCGGCCCGGGGTCGTGGCCGGGTGAGCCGCACGGGTCCCCAGGTCGCCCGGGAGCGCCACCGGCTACGCCTGGGCCGGGCAAAGGTACCCGCGCTGGCCGGGTTCACCCTGCTGGGCGGCCTCGCCCTCGGCGTGCCCATCGGCGTCATCGTTTACTGGCTGTTCAACCCGGGGCACACGTCGTTTTCCGCTGCCACCTCGCTGGTCAGCGCCGCCCTGCACACCGCCGGGTACGCGGCGGGTGCGGGTGCCGTGGCCACCGTGCTGGCCGTTCCCGTGGCCCTGCTCTCGGTGCGACATCCTCGCCGGTCCACCATCCTCTTGGAGCGGAGCACGTTCATCGTCCAGGCCCTCACCGGCCTGGTCATCGCCCTCTCGCTGGTCTTCTTCGCCATCCACTCGGTGCCGTACCTGTACCAGAGCACCCCCCTGCTCATCGTGGGCTATGCCATCTTGTTCTTCCCCCTGGCCTTGGTGGCGGTACGCACCTCGGTGGCCCAAGCCCCCGTCCAGCTCGAGGAGGTGGGGCGGTCCCTCGGGCAACGACCGATCGCCGTCTTGTGGCGCGTCGTCCTCCCCCTGGTCGCTCCCGGTCTGGCCGCCGCCTTCTGCCTGGTCTTCCTGTCCACCGTCACCGAGCTGACCCTGACGCTGGTCATGGTGCCCACCGGCGTCCAGACTCTGTCCACCGAGTTCTGGGCCTACTCCACCAATATCTCCTACGGGGCAGCGGCGCCGTACGCTGCTCTGATGGTCGCCATCGCCGTCATCCCCAGCTACGTCCTGGGCCGATGGTTCGATCGGCTGCCCAGTCGGGCGTTGGGCACGTCGTGACCAGCCTGCACGTCACCGACCTCCACAAGGCGTTCGGATCCCACGCCGTGCTGACCGGGATCGACCTCACTGTCCCCGAGGGCTCGCTGGCGGCCATCCTCGGTCCGTCGGGCAGTGGCAAGACCACCCTGTTGCGGGTGCTGGCCGGGTTCGAGCGCGTCGATCGCGGGACCATCGTCCTCGGTGAGGACGTAGTCGACGACGGTCGGCGGTTCGTGCCGCCCGAGCACCGAGGCATCGGCTACGTCCCCCAGGAGGGCGCGCTCTTCCCCCATCTGAACGTGCTTCGGAACGTGGCCTTCGGCGTGCCGCGCCGGGAGCGCCCGGCCCGACGCCTCGACGAGCTGCTCGAGATGGTGGGGCTGGGCGGCCTCGGTGGCCGCTATCCCCATGAGCTGTCCGGCGGGCAACAGCAACGGGTTGCCCTGGCTCGTGCCCTGGCCATCCGGCCGGGCATCGTCCTGCTCGACGAGCCCTTCTCCTCGCTCGACGCCGGCCTTCGTTCGAGCGTGCGCGCCGATGTCCAGCGCGTACTGCGCGAGCAGGGCACCACCGCCCTCCTCGTCACCCACGACCAGGACGAGGCCCTGTCGCTGGCCGAACAGGTGGCCGTCATCCGGCACGGTCGGGTCGGCCAGTCCGGGAGCCCCCAGAACCTCTATGCCCATCCCGGGGATCCGGGCATCGCCCGGTTCCTCGGTGACGCCAACCTGGTTCCGTGCACTGTCGAAGGCAACGTGGCCACCACGCCCTTCGGGCCCCTGTTGGTACGAGCGGGAGGCACCACGTCGGGTTCGACACACTCCATCGCGCTGGTGCGGCCCGAACAGCTCATCGTGTCCACCCGGACCGACGCGCCCGGGCTCGCCGCCCGCGTGGTCCGAAACCAGTTCCACGGGCACGACACCGTCATCACCGTGGAGCCCGATCGCCCCATCGGGACCCCGCTGGTCGTGATCCGCTCCGATGGTGAGTTCGACGCGCCGGTGGGGACGCCGGTGACGGTGGTGGCCCGGGGTGAAGTGGTGACCTGGCCGGCTGAGGAATCGGCCGGTGCCCTCCTCGACGTGGCCGAGGCGGTCGAGGGCTAGCGGCCAGGTTGGTGCCTGGTCACGCCGGCCGCACGGTGACCGATGCCAGCGCGACCATGCGGTCGTGCTTCCCGGTGTCGTACATGGCTACTCGGACCACTGTGGCGTCGGGCCTCGCTCCCATCACCGTGCACCGGGCCTCGACGGGGCCGACGCGAGCCGGGGCCAGATAGTGGAGCACCATGTCCGCCGAGGACAGTGCGCCCGGTGACGGTCCGTCGGCCGACTGGACCGCTCGAACCGCGGCCAGGTCGGCCAGCACGGCAATGGCGCCACCGTGCAGGATGCTCCACGTATTCCGAAGGTAGTCGCCGATCTCGAGGCGGGTAACCGGACCCGACCCCGGCTCCACCCCGAAGAACTCCACGAGCGACACGGGGTCCCGTTGCGGCGGCGCCATGGGATGGTGCACGGGGCGCCCGAAGGTGGGGTCCGCCGACTCCCGGGCCAGAACGGCACACGTCATGACGCACGATGCCACCGCCGCGCCGTCGTGTCCCTCGTCGGTCACCGAGATCTGGGTCACCACCGAGGTTCGACCCTTCCTGAGGACGACGGCGTCGCAGAGCAGCGGGCCGACATGGCGCCGGCGACCCACCCGAAGCGCCATCGAAGTGGTGACGATCCCATCGGGGGCCACGGCCAAGCCGCTGAGATAGCCACCCAGCGAGTCGATCACGGTGAGGAGCGCGCCGGCGTACAGGCCGCCGGCCGGGTCCACCAGGTGGGCGTCGACCGGGACCCGGGACTGGAGCCTGGTCGGGCCCTCGTCCTCATCGTGCGAGAGGGGTGCCCACCGCTCCACGCGGAGGTAGGTGCCGACCGGCCACACATCCGCCCGGCTGCGGTCCGGCTGGGCATCGAGCCCGGTCACCGGGTAACGGCTCCGACCTGTACCACCGCGGTCACACGGTCGTCGCCACCGTGGTCGATCAAGCGCATCACCGCACTCCCCGTGCCGTCGGACCCCGAGGCCTTGTCGGCCATGATGGCGTCGGGCTCCGAGACGATCGGTCCCACCCGGCCCATGGCCAGATAGGCCACGTGCAGGTCCACGGTGGACGACGATCCGGTGCCCAGCCCCAGCGCGTCGTCGATGGCTGAGCTGCCGGCGACCGCGCCCAACAGGGCCATGACGCCACCTTGGAGGGCACCGAACGTGTTGCTCACATAGTCGCCGACGGGAAGGGCCACGCCGGCCGAGCCGGGATCCCTCTCGACACCGATCGCCTCGAGGACCGGCCGCGACAGCGACGCCGGGCCGATCTGGGTGCGCTCGGCAACGCTCGGCAGTGGCTGCATAAGCGGTGGGGCGTCGGTCCGTGGCAGCACGGCATAGGTCATCGTGGCCCAGGCGTTGGGCGCGCCGGACCCGGCCAATCGGCCCCCGGGGGCGTCGAGGAGGACCACTTCGAGGACCAACGTGGTCCGTCCCCTCCGCACGATCGAAACCCGCGCCTCCACCTCCGGGGCGGCCGTCGGTCGGAGCAGCTGCAGCTGGAGGTCGGCCGTCGCCGTTCGATCGGGGAACAACACCCGGGTGGCGATGGCTCCCCCGACGATGTCGACCAGGACGGCCAGCACGCCCGCGTGCACGCCGCCGTTGCCGGCGAGCAGGTGGGGCGACACCGGGAGCCATGCCGAGGCGGTGGCATCGGGACGAACCTCGATCTCCAGGTCGAGATCGCGCAGGATGTGCTCAGCCGGTGGATAGGGGCGACTCGCCACTCACCGCACCTGCTCGGTGGGCCGGACGAGAATCTCGTTCAACGCCACATGACGCGGTCGGGTGACGGCAAAGACGATGGCGTCGGCGATGTCCTCGGATGTCAGCATTTCCACCCCCGGACCGAAGGTGTCGCGTAGCCCCTCGAGGATCTCGGGTCGGTTGTGACCAGCCAGCTCCGTGGTCGTCGCGCCGGGCTCCACCGCTGTGACCCGTACGTGTCGGGCACAGACTTCCTGGCGGAGCGACTCGCCGAAGGCCACCACTCCGAACTTGGTGGCGCTGTACACCCCGTTGCCCTGCCGGGCCAAGCGTCCGGCCACTGAGCTCACGTTGATCACATCGGCCACCCGTCGAGGTTCGCTCTCGGCCGCGGCCAGGAGATGGGGAAGAGCCGCGTGGGTGCAGTAGAGCAGTCCGAGAAGGTTGACCTCCACCATCCGTCGCCACTCGTCGGTCGGCGCATCGACGATCGGCCCTAGCAGCATCACCCCGGCGTTGTTGACCAGTGTGTCGATGCGGCCGAACCGGGTCACCGCCCGATCCACCATCGATCGTGCCTGGTCTTCGTCCGTGACATCGGACTCGATCACCTCGACCCGGGAGGGGTCGCCGATCGAATCGGCCAGCGCTTCCAGTCGGTCGAGGCGGCGAGCCACGACGGCCACCGAGGCGCCCTCGGCGGCGAGGGACTTCGCCGTCGCCTCACCGATCCCGCTCGAAGCCCCGGTAACCAGGGCCACCGTTCCGGTCAGCCGCTTACCCGCGGCTGCGTTCTCGTCTGCATGCATGGTTCGCTCCCCTCGGTGGTCCAGTGACATCTCGGACTGCCTCAATGGCGAAATGGGTTGACTGTTGCGCCGAGTGTACCGATGCAGCTCGATGACCTGCGAAATCGCACCGGTCGGTGCCGCGACCAGTCCGATGGTGCCCCAGCACATAAGGAATTCGTCACTTGTCGGCATCCATGGTTGCCCACGGGCCAGAACGGGTAGGGCACTGACAAGCGCAGCCGGATGATCGCTTCCGGACTCGCACGATCGGCTACGAACCATTCACTACGGGAAAGAGAGACTGCGGCATGAGCACAGCAGACAAGGCGTCGAACAAGAAGCAGGATGTCAAAGGGAAGGTGCAAGAGACAGTCGGCGATGCCACCGGTGACGACGAGCTCAAGGGCAAGGGCAAGGCCAACCAGGCCGTCTCCGACGTCAAGCAGGCGGGTGAAAAGGTCAAGGATGCTCTGAAGCACTGAGCCGGCGCCGGGCACCGGCGCCGTCGGAACTAACCCGCTCGAGTCGGGGAGCGACCGGGTTCGAGAAGGGGATGGGGGTTTTGAGACAGCCCCACAGGAGGCACGGCAGCGCTTTGGACAAGTCCTCCGAAGGTCACGGTCGTATCGATAAAGTCGAGCAGGTTGAACTCCTGATCCCTCTACCCGACGACACCACCAGCGCTGCTCATGCGCGAGCGGCGGTGCGCGAGGGTCTGGCCACATGGGGGATCCCGGAGTTGGAACCGGTGGCCAGCCTGGTGGCCACGGAACTGGTGACCAATGCCGTTATCCACGCCGACGCCGGACCGACCCAGCTCGTCTTGTCGTTGCAGGACGCCCGATTACGCATCGAGGTGTCCGACGGGGACTCGAGCCGCTTGCCGCGTCGGATGCACCGCGAGGTCACCGCCGAAGGAGGCCGAGGCCTGGCTTTGGTCGAGGCACTCTCGGCCGCATGGGGAACGCTTCGTCCCCGGCGGGGTCTGGGCAAGACCGTGTGGTGTGAACTGGACGTGCCCCAGCCCTAGTTGGGCTGGTGAACTAGACGGACCGAGTGGGCCCTCAGGCCACGCTGGTCCTGATCCGGCCGCTGTCACGTCGACGGCGGGCGGTCCCCCGGGGGGGCCGTGAGGCCATGGCCGACATGTCATGCAGGGCGCAGCAGTCGGCGCTGTTGTAGATGGAGAGGCGGGCGTCGCATCCGTCGTTGGCGCACACACGGCCTGACCGGTACACCGGTGGCGCACCATGGCCCCCCAAGGGCTCGGTAGCCACCGATCCGGCCTTCGTGTTTCGGTCTCGCATTGGCACACCTCCTTTGCTCGGGAGGGGGGTACCCGGACTGAGGCGAGATCAAACCGTCGGCCCACAGAATCAGTCGGGCTTAGTGCCCTTCGGCCAGGTTTTCCCTGATCCGGGCCAGGCTCTGGGCCAAGAGGCGAGAGACGTGCATCTGGCTGATGCCCACACGCGAGGCAATCTCCGACTGGGTCAGCCCGTCGACGAACCGAAGCCGGACCACCTCCTGTTGGCGTTCGGGCAGGGCGGCCAGAGCCGGTGCCAACACGGAGCGCTCGTCCACCACGGCGACGCCAGCGTCGTCAGATCCCAACCGGTCGGCCAGGGTCTCGTCTCGTTGACCCGGGGCATCGATCGATGACGAGCGATAGCCCTGGCCGGCTTCGATCGCTTCGAGGATGGCGTCCTGGGAAACACCGATCGAGTCGGCCAATTCCGGAACGGTGGGGGGCCGACCCAGCTCCTGGGAAAGCGCATCGATGGTGTGCCCGAGCTCTAGGTACAGCTCCTGGATGCGCCGGGGAGCGCGCACGGCCCAGCCCTTGTCCCGGAAATGCCGCTTGAGCTCACCGATGACGGTTCCGGTGGCGTACGTGGTGAACTCGACCCCACGGTCGGGGTCGAAGCGGTCCACCGCCTTGATGAGGGCGATGGAGCCGACCTGCACCAAATCGTCGTAGGGCTCTCCCCGGTTAGCGAAGCGATGGGCCAGCCGCCGGGCCAGATCGATGTGCTCGGTGACCAATTCGTCCCGCAAGCGCTCATCGCGGGAAGTGGCGAACTCGACCCATCGCTCCCGGGGCACGGGTGGCCTCCGGGCATCATCGGTCATCAGTGTTCAACCCTGCTCCTGCGCTTTGACAGCCAAGCTCGCCCGCCCCCGGTGCCTGAGTCGCGGTGGTGCTCGTCGACCAGGGCCTCGATCAGACGGATCGACAGGTCGTCGGGCTCGCTGGGTACATGGCCATCGTCGGGCTCGCCGCCTCGATCGAGTTCGCAGGCGATGGCAATGGTCGCACCGTCCAGGGTGAACTCAAGCCGTACCGTTCCCGACCTGGCCCCACCCACCACCGACAAGCAGAGCTCGTCGACGGCCAGGCGCAGATCCTCGATCTCTTCGATGTCGAAGTCAGCCCGGGCGGCCATGGTGGCCGCTGTGATCCTGGCCAACACCAAGAGTTCGGAACGGACCGGGAGCGACAGCGAAACCGTGTCACTCATCCTTCAGCGCCTCACCCACGGTGGAGAAGATGGGAAACACGCGAACGAGATCGGTGATCTCGAACACCTTGAGGATCCTGGGCTCGGCGATGACCAGCTTGAGGTCGCCGCCCGACTCTCGGAACCGCTTGAACGATCCCACCAGGACGCCGAGCGCCGTCGAGTCCAGGAATGAAACCCCGAGGAGGTCCACGACCACCACGCCCGCACCCGCTTCCTCGTGGACGGCGAGATGCTCTCGAAGGGTCGGCGCCGTGGCCACGTCGATCTCTCCGACGACCGAGACGACAGGCACCCCTCCGGTGACCTGCTCGGTGATCTCAAAGGTCAGCTCCATGATCTCCTGTCCTTGTTCGCTTGATCTGTGCCCTGGCCCGGTATACCCGGCTCCGGCATCGTCCAACACCGAAACCCGAAGCCGATAGCCCGGTTCGACCGGTGGCGGCTGTTGCGGAACTCATCGGCATGGCGAATCGGCACGGGCAATTTTTCCTGATTGACTGATCTGGCTTGTCGAAGGCTACGCCACCGCGGGATCGGCACGGTCGCCCGGCCAACAGGGCACTGAGCGAGCAAGGAGGAAACGTGCGGAACATGTGGTCGTGGCTGGGTCTCAACCTGGGCAAACGCGCCGGCACCGTCTCACTCATCGGCCTGTTGGTCACCGTGGGGCTCGGCGTGGGGATCACCCAACTGAAGTTCGCCACCAGCAACGCCAGCTACCTGAACAGCACCGACAAGGCACAGATCGAGAACCAGAACTACGAGAAGAGCTTCGGTGGCGACCCGGTCGCCGTCATGTTCACCATGAAGCCGGGCACCACCACGGACAACCTGTTCACCACGGCCAATGTGGCCCAGATGACCGCAGTGGCACAGAAGCTGCAGGCCGATCCGTCGGTGTTCTCCGTAGTCACGCCCCTGGATGCGGTGACGCTGGCCAGCAGCCTGGCCACCAGTACCGACGGAAACCCCACCGACAGCCTGGCCGGCAAGCTGCTCCTCTCCGCCTACAACCGCGACCCCTCGGCAGCGGGCAAGGCCGCCCGGCTGAAGGACATCCAGGCGCAGCTGACCGGCGAAGGAGCCATTCCCCCAGATCAGCGCACCTTTTCCAACCCCAAGTGGGTCCACTTCCTCACCCATGCCAGCAACGGGACCATGCGGGAGTCGTCGGCCGCCTTCCTGCCCAACCCGGGCCACGCGGCCATGATCGTCATCTTGAAGGGCAATCTGTCCATCGACCAGGAGTCGGCCGCGGCCCAGTCGGTGCAGACCATCATCAGCCAGGCCCACTTCCAGAACACGTCGACCATCGTGACCGGCGTGCCGTCACTGCTCCGGACCATCAACGACTACCTGAAGAGCGGGATGCTCAAGCTCGGCGCCCTGGCCGCCCTCATCATGGTGGTCATCTTGTTCCTGGCCTTCAATGTCCGGTGGCGAATCCTCCCCTTCGTCGTCGTCGTTATCGGCCTCATCTGGGCGTTCGGGCTGGTGGGCCTGATCGGTATCCCCCTGACGCTGGCCAGTGTGGCCGGTCTTCCCGTCCTGTTGGGGGTGGGCATCGACTACGCCATTCAAATGCACTCACGCGTCGAAGAGGAAGTGGTACTGGATCGAACGACCAATCCCATCCAGACCACGGCACGAAACCTCGGGCCTGCCTTGTTGGTCGTGACCTTCGACGCCGTCTTCGCCTTCATCGCCCTCTTGTTCGCCAAGGTGCCGATGATCCGGCAATTCGGACTCCTGTTGGTCATCGGGATCGTGGCCGTCTGTATCTGCTCGATCATCGGGCCCCTCGCCATCTTGGGCATCCGGGAGTACAAGTCACCCACCAAGGGCAGGGACTTCAGCCGGGGTCGCCTCAGCCGGCTGACCGTCTGGCTGGGCAGCGCGCCGGCCAAGGCCGCCGTTCCCTTGGCCATCGTCAGCATCGTGATATTCGCCGGGGGCCTGCTGGTCGAGGGCCACATCACCCTGCAGACCGATCCGCTCCAGTGGGTCAATCCACAATCCCAGACAGTGAAGGACATCAACGCCTTGAAGGTCGGGGTCGGCACCGACAGCGACGTCGGAGTGCTCGTCACCACCGACCATCCCTTCAGCGACCAAACCGTGGCCTACGTGAGCCGGTTCTCCAACCAGCAAGTGGCCCGGTTTCCCGACCTGCTCTACCCGGCCACGGGCATGGTCAACCTGGTCGACGAGTTCATCACCGTTCCCGGCGCGTCGTTCGTCTCGCCCCTGGGCGCCCAGGTGGCCGCGGTCAACGCTGTCGCTCCGTCCGACCTCCGAAAGTCCAGTGTGGCCGACAACGGCCACGCCTTGGGCATCATCTTCCGATCGAAGACGGCGGTGCTCAGCCAGCTGCAACCGGTGGTGACCCATCTGCAGGTCGACGTCCATCCGCCCCTCGGCATGACCGTTGCCCCCGGGGGCATCGCCGTCGTCGGGGTGGGATTGCTCGAGAACCTGGCCGACTCCCGCCTGTTGTTGACCTACCTCTCGATCATCCTGGTGGGCGCGTTTTTGGCCGTGCGGCTGCGGAGCCTCATCCGGTCCTTGCTCTCCTTGGTGCCGGTGCTGATCGCGGTGGGACTGGTGTCATTGATCGCCTGGGCGCTCAGCCTCAAGCTGAGCCCGCTCACCGCCGTCTCCGGCCCGTTGGTGGTGGCAGTCTGCACCGAGTTCACCTCCCTCATCCTGCTGCGCTTCGTCGAGGAGCGGGGACGGGGGCTCGGACCACGGGACGCGGCCGATATCACCGCGTCGAGAACCGGCCGGGCGTTCATGGTCTCGGGGATGACGGCGGTGGTCGGGGTGGGCGTCCTGGCCACGTCGTCGTTCCCCCTACTGCAAGGGTTCGGGATCATCGTCGGTCTCAACGTCGCCGTGGCCCTGGTCTGCGCTCTGGTGGTGCTGCCGCCCATCTTGGTGTGGGCCGATGCCGACGGTCGGGGCTACGTGTCCCGCAGCCTGCTGCGACACCGGGAGGAACCGCGAACGCCGCCGGAGGCCGAGCCTGTCCCCCACCTGGTGCCGCGTTCGTAACGAACGCGGTAGGCGCCTCGTGCGCGAGGCGACACCGCTTCGGCTACGACGACCGCGCCGTGGGCGCCCTACCGGCCTGGTCCCTGGAGCCGTCCGATCAAGGGGAGGACGAACCAGAGGCCGATGAACACCACGGGCATCACCGCGGCCAAGACGGGCACCACGGCACCGGAGTCAATCGTGCTGACCACCAGCCAGACGGCGGTGGAGATGGCCAGCCCTACGACGGCGAGACCGCACAGGGCGAGGGCGTTCGACACGGCCAGAAGCCTGCGTTTCTCATGCCGGCGGAACACGATCCGGTGATAGGCCACCGGTCCGGCGAGCAGGGCGGTGGCGCCGGCGGCCAGCAGGAGGCTGACTTGGTAGAGGATGCGTTGAGCATGGTCGAGTTGCCCGAAGCGGTTGGTGAACGGGAGGGATAGGAGAAACCCGAAGAGGACCTGCACGCCAAGGCTGGCCACCCGTAGCTCTTGCAACAGCTCGGCCACGTTTCGATCGATGCGTTGGTCCTCGGACTCGTTCCTGTCGTCGTCGGCCGCCCTCGCGCCCCCCTCTTCGGTCACACTATGGAGATACCCGTCGGTGACCGAGGTCGAACATGACCTCGATTAGAAGGCCTTGTTTTTGGGAACGACAACTCCACTGTGGGGGAAACGTTCGAGGAGGCCACAGATGCCGTCGCGGTCAGCCAACGTCAAGAACACCAAGCAGTACGAGGCACTGAAGGACAAGGGGATGTCCAAGGAACGAGCAGCCAAGATTGCCAACTCACCGGGAGCCTCGAGCCGGGGAGGCACGAAGTCGGGTTCGGGGAGCAACCCCAAGCAAGGGGGCACGACGGCCCAGAAGCGGGAGGCGGGCAAGAAGGGCGGGCGGGCAACGGCCAAGAAATGAGCGCGTTCGGCACCCTCGGGGACGGTCGGGAGCTCCGTGGCTGACGCGGTGGTGATCGGCGCCGGTCCGAACGGACTGGTCTGCGCCAACATGTTGGCCGATGCCGGCTGGACGGTCGTCGTGCTCGAGGCCGCCGCCACCCCGGGGGGCGGCGTATCGAGCGCCGATTACCTGGGACCGGGGTACGTGGCCGATGTCTGCAGCGCCTTTTACCCACTGGCCGCGGCGTCGCCGGCCATCACCGGCCTCGGTCTGGAGGACCACGGGCTGCGATGGCTCCATGCCCCGGCCGTCCTGGCCCACCCGCTTCCCGACGGTCGCGCTGCTGTCCTTTCCCGTGACGTGGCCGAGACCGCCGACAATTTGGACGCCTTCGCCCCCGGCGACGGCGAGGCGTGGCGACGCCTCTGGCATCAGTGGGACCGCGTCAGCAGCGATCTGCTCGGCGCGCTGTTCAGCCCGTTCCCACCGGTCCGGGCCGGAGCCCGCCTGGCGGCCACGCTGGGCACATCCGACTTGCTGCGCTTCGCCCGGTTCGCCACGTTGCCGGTGCGTCGGCTGGGTGACGAGTTCGCCGGTCCGGGTGGACCGTTGTTGCTGGCCGGCGGGGCGCTGCACACGGACTTGTCGCCCGAGTCGGCCGCCAGCGGGTTCTACGGGTGGCTCCTGGCCATGCTCGGCCACCTCGTCGGGTTCCCGGTACCGGAGGGAGGCGCCGGCCAGCTCAGCGCGGCCATGGTCCGGCGATTGGAGAGCAGGGGCGGGACCGTCATATGCGGGCAGCGTGTCGACCAGGTAGTAGTACGAAAGGGCCGAGCCGTCGGCGTGGTGACCGAGAACGGGGACACCATTTCGGCACGGCGGGCGGTTATGGCCGACGTTCCCGCCCCGACACTGTTCGGAGGCCTGGTGGCCTGGGACGAGCTTCCCGGGCGGCTCCATGAGGACATCGGTCGGTTCCAATGGGACTATGCCACCGTCAAGATCGACTGGGCGCTTCGGGCGCCCGTCCCGTGGCAGGCCGGTTCGGTGGCCGGCGCCGGTACCGTCCACTTGGCCGACAGCGTCGACGAGATGACCCAGTACTGCGCCGACATCGCCCAGCAACGGATCCCCGGCCGACCTTTCGTGCTGGTGGGCCAGATGACGACGGCCGACCCCTCGCGGTCGCCGAAGGGGACCGAGGTGTTGTGGGCCTACACCCATGTTCCCCGGACAGTGCGGGGCGACGCCGGCGGTGACGGGATCTCCGGCGCGTGGGACGAGGCCGACCGACAGGCCATCACCGCCAGGATCGAACAGCGAATCGAGGACTACGCCCCGGGCTTCAGATCCCTCATCACCGAGCGCCACCTCATGTGCCCCGGCGACCTGGAGGACCATGACGCCAGCCTGGTCGGGGGGGCCATCAACGGAGGGACCAGCGCCATTCACCAGCAGCTGGTCTTCCGCCCAGTACCGGGGCTGGGACGGTCGGAGACCCCGATCCGAGGGCTGTACCTGGCCTCGTCGTCCGCCCATCCCGGTGGCGGGGTCCACGGTGCCTGCGGTGCCAATGCCGCCCGGGCCGCCATCGCTGAGCGCAGCATGCTCGGCCGGACCTTCGTCTCCCCGTTGGTGGCCGCTTCCGGGCGCGTGTTGCGCGGCTACTGACCGGGCGGCTGCTGATCGAGCGCCGCCGAGGGGAGTTGCCCAGCGCGAGCTTCGACCACGCGGACCAGGCGCCGCAACATGCTCCGATTGCGCAACGTGATCACGAGCTCGACCACCGGGTTCTCCAGCGCCCAAGACGGTCCTCGGAGCGGGTGCTCGTCCATGATCACCAACGAGTCCTCGCCCCAGCGCAGGATCTGTATCGAAATCCGGGCGCTGCCCAGTGGCCGAGCATGGGCCTCGAGCTCCAAGCACTTACCCGGTTCGACAAGTCGCACAGTGGTGCAGTCATTGATCTGGAGCGGGCCGAGGCCCACGGTGTAGTGGAGGCTCGCCCCCTCTTGTGGCCAGTGTGGGTCCACGGCCCGAACTGCCTGGGTCCCCACCACCCACTGGGCGTAGGAGCTCCCATCGGCTAGGACGGCCCACACGGCGGAAGGTTCGGCCTTCACCAACGCGTTACGAACAGCCACAGCCACTACCTGCCCACCACCGGGCTTCTTTACACGGGTCCCAGCTCCTGGGCGACCGGCTCGACTTCTGGCTCAGCGCCGGGCCCCGAACGTGCCGGCCAGGACGGCAGCGGCGCCGACGGCGGCGCCGAGTCCGGTCGGTCACCGGTTTTCCACCTCGGACCCGGCCACCGGGGCCTCCCGCGCCGATGGAACCCGGGAGGGCTCGAGCCCGACCCGCTCGACGGCCAGGGCGAACCGGTGCGCATCTCGGACGGCGCATCCCCCGCGATCGTTGTTGAAATAGACAAAGACGTCGTCATCTGGGGACCACCGATCGGCCAGTCGCTCGGCCCACGACCGCAAAGCGGTGCGCCCGTAGCAGGGAGCGGGAGTGGCCCGCCCTTCGTGGAACCGGAGGTAGCCCCAATCCGTCGTGCGCCAGTGTGGGGATCGGCGACCAGGGGTGTCGCTCAGGCAGAAAGCAGCCTGGTGACGGGCCAGGAGGTCCGCCGTCTCGTCGGTGTACCAGGAGTCGTGGCGGGGCTCGAAGGCGACCCGAGTCCCGTGCGGGAACTGGCCGAGGGTCTCGGCCAGGGCATCGAGGTTGATACGGAAGGTGGCCGGGAGCTGGAGGAGCACCGGACCGAGCTTGGGTCCGAGATGATCGGCACGGCTCATGAGGCGGTGAACCGGCTCGGCCGGTTCCTTGAGCCGCCGGATGTGCGTGAGGTAGCGACTGGCCTTCACCGTGACGATGAAGTCGTCGGGCGTCCGGTCCTTCCACGCCTCGAACGTGGCGGCATCGGGGAGCCGGTAGAAGGCATTGTTGACCTCGACCGTGCGGAACCGGTCGGCGTAGTGCTCGAGCCAGCGTGCTTGGGCGAGCCCTTTCGGGTAGAAGCGCCCGCGCCAGTCGGCGTACTGCCACCCCGAGGTCCCGATGAGCACTGGCACCGGTCGCCGATCCGCCCTGAGGTCGAGCTCAGTCGCCCCGGCGTGGTCGCACAGCCCGCTGGCGCAGAGCGCGCGGCTCGCGGCGACGCACCTCGAGGTCCGCACCCTCGACCCGGGCCTCGTAAACCGGTTGGGGGTTCGACGCCGGGCCCTTGGCCGGTACTCCCGAATCGAGATCGAACTCGCTGCCGTGCCAGGGGCAGACGACGCAGTTGCCCTGACGGTGCCCTTCGGACAGAGGGCCGCCCCGGTGGCTGCATCGATCAGCCAGGGCGCGAGCGGTCCCGCCGGTTTGCACGGCCACAATCCGGACTCCGTCCACGCTGACGCCA
>JAUTXB010000008.1 GCA_030838245.1 Acidimicrobiaceae bacterium | reverse complement strand
GGGGCGATCATCATCGCTACGCTGGTCTGTCAATGGATGACGACCTCACGGCCCTGGTTGTGGCCGAGGCGCGAGAGCGCATGGAAAAGGCGGTCGACCACACCCAGGCCGACTTCGGTTCCGTGCGTACCGGGCGTGCCACCCCGGCTCTGGTCGAGCACCTGAAGATCGACTATTACGGAACCGAGACCGAGCTGCGCCAGCTGGCCGGCTTCAGCGTTCCCGAGGCTCGACTGCTGATCATCTCCCCCTACGACAAGGGATCACTCGGTGCCATCGAGAAAGCGCTCCAGGGCTCCGACCTGGGTATCCAGCCCTCCAACGACGGCAACGTGATCAGGCTGGGGTTCCCCGTTCCCACTGAGGAACGGCGCAAGGACCTCGTCAAAGTGGTGAAGCAGAAGGCAGAAGACGGACGGGTGACCGTCCGCAACCTTCGTCGAGCAGCCCGCCATGAGCTCGACGCCTTGGAAAAGGACGGCGACATCTCGAGCGACGAGATCGAGCGGGTGGAAAAAGACCTCGACAAAGTCACGCACGACCAGGTAGCCGCAATCGACCGGCTACTGGCCCACAAGGAGCAAGAGCTCCTCGAGATCTGACACGATCGGCGGCTCTGGCCGCTGCTCGGGAGGAAATAGCGACGTGGACGACCGCGACGACCTGCAGAAAGAAACGACCGAAGCCGATTCGCTCCCCGCGGCCGGCCCCAAGAGCGACCGCGTGCGGATCGTGGGGGCCGAGACGGCCGGCGAAGCCACGGGCAAGGTTCCGGTCATTCGGGCCGACCCCATCCAACCAGGCGACACCGTCCAACCCGGAGGGGCCGTGCGTCCCGGCGGCACGGGTGACCCTCCCAGTTCGGTGCAGCCGCTCGGGGATGACTGGCGCCAGGAGCCGCTCGAGCCGGAGGTGGTCGACGAACCAACCGATTCGGCCCCGTGGTCCGTGCCCTGGTCGTCGCAACCGCCGCCACCCCTCTTCGACGAGCCTGCCCAACCGGCGGCGGAGAACCCGTACGAGCCCTCTCTCTCGGCCGAGGACGCCCCCTCGCCTGATGTCTCCTCGCTTCCGCACTGGACCGAGCCGCCGACCGGCCAGGTTCCCACCGTCTTGGCCCGGGACAACGACGATGGCGACGACTGGAGGAGCCGGTCGGGACCGACCTGGCGGGAGGAGCACAGCGACTGGACCGCGCACGACGATCAGTTCGACCCGGACCTCTACGCCAACGAGGAGACGGCGTTGGGCTCGCTCGACGAGAACGATGCTCCCGATCCGGTGCGCCGGCCCTGGGAGTTCGACCTTCCGTCGGACACGGGACGGATACCGCCGATCAGGTTGAGCGACCAACCGGTGGCCGACCCACGAGACAGCGGGACGCCGGCCCAAGGCGACTTCGACTACGCGTACGAAGGCGACCCTGGGCGGGGTTCGCCCGCACCTGCTGCGCCGACGCCGTATTCCACCATCGACCCGATCACCGAAGTGGTCCAGGCCGTGGGGCGGGGGGCAGGCGAGGACGTCGACCACGATCTCGCCGCAGAGCCCGACGATCGAGGTTTCGATCGGTTCGGACCGCTCGATGAGCCGCCGACTCCGGTTCGATCCGGCATCTTGCGTCGGGCCGGAGGACGAGCGAGCCGGTTGCGCGCTCGCCGACCCGAGGGGGCAGTGGGGGATCCGGGAGCCGAGGCGCTGGCCGCCGAGCCGCCGGGCGCCTCGGTGACCGACGTTCCCGGCGTCGGCCTGCGACGCGGTGGTGTGGCTGGGCTGGCCGCGGCCGATCGATCGGCGGCGGCCCCGTCCGGATCGGCCGGCGACCCGCTCACCAGCTACGAGACCAATGCGCCGGGCGAACGGCCCGGTGCCCCGGTCGGCTTCGACGAGCCCGAAGCTCCGCGCCAGGTGCCACCTCGAGCCGAGCAATGGTTCGACGACGACCCCGACGGTGGCCCGCCGGCGCGACGGAGCTTCCGCTCACTGCGGGACCGTGGCGCCTCGGGCCTTCCCGGGATAGCCATGGAGCCGCCCGACCGGGGGGATCCCGGCGAAGGGGCCAACCTCGGTGTGCGCATCGCCACCGGGATCGCCGTGGCCGTCATCGCCTTGGTGCTCTTCGCGCTGGGCACTGTGCCTGCGCTGGCCCTGTGCATCGTGGTGGTGACCTTCGCCGCCGGCGAGTGCTTCGGGGCGTTGCGACGGGCCGGCTACCACCCGGCCACCCTGCTCGGCCTGGTGGGGACGGTGGCGCTCATGATCGCCACCTACACCAAGGGGGCTTCGGCCATCCCGCTGGTCCTGGTGCTCATCGCCGTGTTCACCTTCCTCTGGTACCTGCTGGGGGTGGAACGCGGCGCACCGGTGGCTGGTGCGGCGGCCACGTTCCTCACCGTGGGCTGGATCTCGCTCCTGGGATCGTTCGCCGCGCTGTTGCTCGCCCCGTCGAACTTCCCGCACCGGCACGGCATCGCCTTCCTCCTCGGGGCGATCATCGCCACGGTGGCCAACGACGTGGGCGGGCTGGTCGTCGGTGGTTGGCTCGGACGCCACCCCATGGCCCCTTCGGTCAGCCCCCACAAGACCTGGGAGGGCTGGCTGGGCGGGCTGGTCCTCTCGGTGGTGGTCTCGGCCGCGCTGGTCGGCGCCATCCACCCCTGGACGCCGGGCAAGGCGGCCGTCCTCGGCCTGATGGTGGCCATCGTCGCCCCCATCGGTGACCTGGCGGAGTCGTTGCTCAAGCGAGACCTGCACATCAAGGACATGGGGACCCTCCTCCCGGGGCACGGTGGCGTCCTGGACAGGGTGGACGCGCTGCTCTTCGTCCTGCCTGCCACCTACTACCTGGTCCGCGCCTTCAACCTCGGCTGAAAGTCGGGCAGGCTAGAGGGGTGCCACCTACGACGAGTGTCAGTCTGATCGGCTCCACCGGATCGATCGGGACCCAGGCCATCGATGTGGTCGACGCCTGCCCCGATCGATTCTCGGTCGTGGCCATCGGCGCCCAGCGGTCGGTCGAGTTGCTGGCCGACCAGGCCCGTCGCTTGCGGCCCGAGGTGGTGGCCATCGGCGACCCCACGCTGGCCGGTGAGCTGTCCCGAGCCCTTCCCCCCGGCATCGAGGTGGTGGCCGGCACCGAGGGGCTGGCCCACATCGCCACGGTGGCCGAAGTGGCCGTCAACGGCGTGGTCGGCTTCGCCGGGCTCACCGTGACCCTGGCCGCCCTGAACGCCGGCCGCCGGCTGGCCCTGGCCAACAAGGAGTCGATCATCGCCGGTGCCCCGGTGGTACGCCAGGCCCGTCAGGTGCCCGGAGCCGAGATCATCCCTGTGGACTCGGAGCACTGCGCCCTCCACCAATGCCTCCGGTCCGGGGGTGCCGCCGAGGTGGCCCGCTTGTTGGTCACGGCGTCAGGCGGCCCGTTTCGGGGACGGACCCGGGACGAGCTGGCCACGGTCAGGGTCGAGGAGGCGCTGGCCCACCCGACCTGGTCGATGGGTCCGAAGATCACGGTGGACTCCTCGACGCTCATGAACAAGGGGCTCGAGGTCATCGAGGCCCATGAGCTCTTCGACATCCCCTTCGACCGCATCGATGTCGTGGTCCACCCGCAGTCCATCATCCACTCCATGGTGGAGTACACCGACGGCGCGGTGATGGCTCAACTATCGCTCCCCGACATGCGCCTCCCCATCGGGTATGCCTTGGCATACCCCGAACGGCTGCCTGTGCCTTTCGGGGCCATCGACTGGAAGGCACTGTCGCTGCTCGAGTTCGAAGAGCCCGACCGGTCCGTGTTCCCCTGCCTCGACCTGGCCTACCGGGCCGGCCGTCAGGGCGAGCTCGCCCCGGCCTGGTTGAACGCGGCCAACGAGGTGGCCGTGGCCGCCTTCCTCGACGGTCGGATCGGTTGGTCGTCGATCGCCGACGTCGCTCTAGGCACCCTCGACGCTTACGAGCGTGGCGGCACCGGCACCCTCAGCGTGGACGACGTGCTCGAGGCCGACGCCAGCGCCCGCCGCACAGCCGAGCGCGTGGTGGCCGGCCGGGAACAGGCGGCGTGAGCACCACCTCCGACGCTCCACCGCGGGCGCGGGAATCGACCGCACCGCCCCGACCCCCCGCCCCTCCACTCGACGACCGGGGGACCGGCGGCAACGGCGAGGGCGGCGGCATCCCCTTCCGGGTGAAGTCGCCCCGGCGGTCCGCCCTGGAGCTCTTGGTGGCGGTGGCGGCCATCGTGGCCCTGGCCATCCTCAGCGGCGCCGTCGACCTGTTGATCGTGATCGTCGCCATCCTGATCATGGTCATGGTCCACGAGCTGGGCCACCTGTTGGCGGCCAAGCGGGGCGGCATGAAGGTAACCCAGTACTTCGTGGGTTTCGGCCCTCGGCTGTGGTCGATCCGGCGGGGGGAGACCGAGTACGGGATCAAGGCCATCCCGGCCGGTGGCTACGTGAAGATCCCCGGGATGACCAACCTCGAAGAGGTGGACCCCCAAGACGAACCACGCGCCTATCGCAACCAACCGTTCCGGTACCGCCTCTTGGTAGCGGTGGCCGGGTCGGCCATGCACTTCATCATGGCCTTCCTGCTCCTCTGGGGCCTGTTGGCCTTTGTCGGGGTGCCCAACAACAACCAGACCCAGATAGCGGGGTTCACCCCACTCACCGGGGTGGCCAACCCGGCCCGGACCGGCGGCATGCAGGCCGGGGACGTCATCGTCTCGGTCAACGGTAAGACAGTGGGGGGCAATACCGACGTCCTGATCCGGGCCATCCACGACAGCCCCGGACGGCCGGTGTCGTTCGTGGTCGACCGGGGCGGGCGCCAGGTCCACTTGACCGTGACCCCGGCGGACGGGCACACCGTGCACCAGGTGGGCGCGGCACCGGCCACCGGTTCCGCCCCCGATGGCCTCATCGGCGTGGAGCTCGACAACCCCACGGCCACGACCAACCCCATCCACGCCGTCGGCACCTCGACGGTCGACCTGGGCAAGGTCACCTGGCAGTCGGTGCTCGGTGTCGTGCACATCTTCTCGCCCAGCCAGGTGGTCAGCCGGTTCGACCAGGCCACCAGCGCTCAGGCGGCCAACCAGGCCACGACCAACGGCACCCGGGTCCAGTCGATCGTCGGTGTGGTCCGGACGGCCGACCAGGCGGCCCAGTCCGGCATCGGGAACCTGTTGTTGGTCCTCATCACCATCAACATCTTCTTCGGCGTGTTCAACCTGTTCCCCATGCTCCCGCTGGACGGCGGTCACGTGGTCATCGCCATCTACGAGAAGATCCGCACCCGGCGGGGCGGCCCGATGTACCACGCCGACGTGGCCAAGATGATGCCGTTCGCCTACATACTCCTGGCCTTCCTGGCCGTGCTGGTCGTCACCGCGCTGGTGGTGGACCTGGCCCATCCCATGGCCAACCCGTTCGGATAGCCGACCCGCAGGCTCAGCCGGCGTGCAGCAGCCAGTCCATGGTGGCCACCAG
>JAUTXB010000005.1 GCA_030838245.1 Acidimicrobiaceae bacterium | reverse complement strand
CCGAGCGCGGCCTCGACACCGCGGGCATGCTCAACGCGGCCGAGGCCGGCCAGCTCGGTGCGCTCGTCCTGTTGGGGGCCGATCCCCGCACCGACTTCCCCGACCGAGGCCTGGCCCAGCGGGCCCTGAGCAACGTCGACTTCATCGTGTCCATCGCCACCTCGCCGGATGCGTCCACGGCCTTGGCCGACGTGGTGCTGCCGGTGGCGGCCGACCACGAGCGACCGGGTACCACCACCAACATCGAGGGGCGGATCAGCCGGGTGGGCCAAAAGCTGGTCGCTCCCGGCCAGGCCTGGGCCGACTGGATGATCGCCGCCGAGCTGGCCGTGCACCTCGACGGGGACCTGGGCCTCGACTCGGTGGCCGCCGTCTGGGACGAGATCGAACGGTTGGCTCCCGCCTATCGGGGAATCACCGGGACCGTCCTCGAGGTGGCCGCGTCGGTCAACGGCATTGTCGCCCCCATGACCGCCACACCGGTGGAGCTCTCTCGCCGGCAACTGGCCGCTCCGCTCGACCCGATCGCCGTCCCTGGGGTGGAGTCGGTGGAGCGCCAGGGTGCACCGCCTCGAGCCGGCTTCTCCGAGTTCCCGACGGCCGGCGTGGGCGCCGATCCACGCGCCGCGGCCGGCAACGGCACGGCCGGCCGGCCGGCGCTGATCAGCGGGCCAGTAGCGCTGGGCGCCCCTCGGGTGCCCATCACCGACAGCTACTCCCATCGACTGGTCTCCGGTCGCCGCCTCTACGACGAGGGCGCGGCCGTGCAGTCCATCCCGTCGCTCGCCGGCCTGGTGGGCGCCGCACCCCTCCGGGCCAATCCCCACGACCTCGACGACCTCGGGATCAGCGACGGTGATCGGGTCCGGGTCAAGACAGCCCGAGCCTCGGCTGTGCTCGAGGTCACGCCCGATCCCACCCTGCCCCGCCGGGTGGTGGCCGTCGACTTCAACGTGCCGTTGGCGCAAGGAACGGCCGGCGATCTGATCGACTCCTCGTTGCCGGTTACCGAGCTGCGAATGGAGACGCCATGACCCCTGTCATCCATGCCGTCTCGCCCTTCATCGCCACCGACCCGCTCTTCCCCAGCAGCAACGTGGGGCTGGCCATCTTCCTGATCGTCCTCATCAAGGTGGTGGTGGTCTTCGCCGCCTTGATGGTGGCGGTGATGCTGATGATCTGGTTCGAGCGCAAGGTCATCTCGGACATGCAGAGCCGCATCGGTCCCAACCGGGCGGGGCCCTTCGGCATACTCCAGACCCTGGCCGACGGCATCAAGTTGTTCTTCAAGGAGGACCTGGTCCCCGACCAGTCGGACCGGTTCGTCTTCAAGCTGGCGCCGTACCTGGTCATCCTGCCGGCCTTTTTGACCTTTGCCATCGTGCCCATCGGCGGTCAGGTCACTGTGGCCGGCCACACGTTCGACCTGCAGCTGGCCGACCCGCCCATGGGCATCCTGTGGCTGCTGGCCATGTCGTCCATCAGCGTCTACGGGATCATGTTGGCCGGCTGGTCCTCGGGCTCCAAGTACCCCCTCCTCGGCTCGGTGCGGGCGTCGGCCCAGATGATCTCGTACGAGGCGGCGATGGGGTTGACGGTGGTGACCGTGGTCCTCATCACCGGGGCCCTGTCCACCCGGACCATCGTCGTCGCCCAGGCCGCCCACCTGTGGCAGTGGAACGCCATCCGACTCGGCGTGGTTCCCTTCCTCATCTTCTTGGTCGCGGTCACGGCCGAGACCAACCGGCCCCCGTTCGACCTGACCGAGGCCGACTCCGAGCTGGTCGGTGGGTTCAACACCGAGTACTCGTCGATCCGGTTCGCCCTCTTCTACCTGGCCGAGTTCATGAACACCATCACCATGTCGGCCATCGTGGTCACCCTGTTCTTCGGCGGTCCCGACGGGCCCATCCCCCACATCCCCCACACCCAGTGGCTCTGGCCCATCGTGTGGTTCCTGGCCAAGACAATCGTGTTCTTGTTCCTCTACGTGTGGCTGCGGGCCGCACTGCCCCGGATGCGCTACGACCGGCTCATGGACCTGGGCTGGAAGCGCCTCATCCCGCTCTCGCTGGCCTGGCTGATGATCGTGGCCGGGTTCTTGGTCGACGCCTGGTGGGGGGTGGGCATCGCCGTTGCCGTGGTGGCCTGCGCTGTGCTCATCAAGCGGGCCTTCTCGGTCGGCGACACGCGGCAGGAGCATGTGCCCATCATCCCGCCTGTAGGCCGGAGGCTCTGGAACCGTCCTCAACTGGTCCAGCTCCCGCCCGAGCCGAGCGAGGACTGATGGCCACCCCCGAACCCCCTCGCCAGCGGCAGAACTTCCTGGGCGGCTTCAAGCTGACCCTCGAGCACCTGGGGCGCTTGCCGGTAACCCGGCAGTACCCCGAGGAGAAGCGACCCAAGCAGCCTCGGCAGCACGGGCGCCACGTGCTCAACCGGTACGAGGACGGCATGGAGAAGTGCATCGGGTGCGAGCTCTGCGCCGGGGTGTGCCCGGCCGACTGCATCTACGTGCGCGGCTTGGACAACCCACCCGACGACCCGGTCTCACCGGGCGAGCGCTACGGCTTCATCTACGAGATCAACTTCTTGCGGTGCATCCACTGCGACCTGTGCGTGGAGGCGTGTCCCACCGAGGCGATCACCGAGTCCAAGATGTTCGAGTTCTCGTTCACCAACCGGGCCGACGCCATCTACACCAAAGACGAGCTCTTGGTCGACGACGACGGTATGCCCCAGAAGCTGCCGTGGGAGGACTGGCGGGAGGGGGACGACCTCTACACCTCGGGGTGGATGCGGGCCACCTCCCCGTCGGGGAGCGCCGCCTACGAGGGACAGGTCCAATGGTCGGGGGACCTGGGCTATGGGGTCCGTTCGCCCGAGGGCGGCCAAAGCGGTAACCGGGACGACGCCACCACCGGCTCCAAGCCCTTGCGGGAGACGCTCGAGCGACACCTGAGCCCCGCCGACCTGCCGGCGGCCAAGCGGGGCCCCCGCGGTGCCATCGGCCGGATGATCGAAAAGGCTGAGCGGTTCTCGCCCAGCGCCAGCCGCAAGCACAAAGCCAAAGCAGATGCCGACTACGCCGAGGCCTTGTCGGCTGGCGACAGCGACCGGGGCAAGACGGCGCGTGCCGCGTCCGACAGCGCCGTGGCGCCCGACAGCGGCGCGGTACCCGACAGCGCCGCAGCGCCCGACAGCGCCGAGCCTGACGGGGGTGGTCAGTGATGCTCACGTTCGTGAACGGGGTGATCATCGCCCCGCTGGCCGCCACCCACGCGTCGTGGTCGGACATCGGCACGTTCGCTGTGGCCGCAGCCATCGTGCTTGCAGGGGCCATCGGGGTGGTCATCGCCCGCAACCCGGTCCATGCCGCCTTGATGCTGGTCATGACCCTGTTCGGGATCGCCGTGCTCTTCGTGCTCCAGCGGGCCGACTTCCTGGCCGCGGTGCAGGTGATCGTGTACGCCGGTGCCATCGTCGTGTTGTTCTTGTTCGTCATCATGTTCTTGGGCGTGGACAAGACCGAGAGCGTGAAAGTCGAGCCCCTGCGCGGACAGCGGCCCCTGGCTGCGGTGCTGACGGCGCTGGGCCTGGCCGGGGTGCTCATTTTGGGCCTCGTCTCCCACTGGACCACCGGCAAGGCGTCGGTGGCCGGGGCGGCCAACGGACCGGGCAGCAACGTGGCCAAGTTGGGCCGGTCGGTGTTCACCACCTACTTGCTCCCCTTCGAAGTGACGTCCGCCCTGTTGGTGATCGCCGTGGTCGGAGCCGTGGTCCTGGCCCGCCGTCCGCCATCGGCGGAGAGACACACGGGCGCCTCGGTCGAGTCGACGTCGAGCACAGCCGCCGACGATCCGTCTAGCGAGGCCGGCGCGGCCGGGGATTCGACCACTGAGACCATCGACGAGGAGGTGGCACCGTGACCATCGCCGGGGCCTGGTATCTGGGACTCGCAGCCGTACTGTTCTCGATCGGGGCTCTCGGGCTGCTGGTCCGGCGCAACGTGCTGGTGATGTTCATGTGCGTGGAGCTGATGCTCAACGCCGCCAATCTGACCTTTGTCACCTTCGCCCGGATGATGAACGACATCGGCGGGCAGGTCCTGGTCTTCTTCGTGCTGGTGGTGGCCGCCGCTGAGGTGGTCGTCGGGCTCGGAATCGTCGTAGCCATCTTCCGACGCCGGGCCAACGCCACTGCGGACGACCTCCACCTGATGAAGGGCTGACCGGGCCGATGTTGCACCTTACGTACCTCATCGTCTTGCTGCCCCTGGTCGGTTTTGCCTTCCAGGTGCTGTTCGGCCGGCGGATGGGCGACCCGCGAGCCGGGGCAGTGGCCACCGCGTTCGTGGCCGCGTCCTTCGTCGTCTCCGTCGTGGTGTTCTTTGCCCTGCTGAACGTGCACACCCCGGTCCGCTCGTACACCCAGACGCTCTACACCTTCTTGCCGGTGGGGGGACTTCACGTCAACGCGGCGTTCACCGTCGACCCGCTGTCGATGACCATGGTGCTGTTCATCACCGGCATCAGCACGCTCATCCACCTGTACTCCATCTCCTACATGAAGGGCGACCGGGACTATCCCAAGTTCTTCTTGTACATGAACCTGTTTGTCGCCTCCATGCTGATCCTGGTGCTCGGGTCCAACATGTTGATTACCTTCGTCGGCTGGGAGGGTGTGGGCGCCTGCTCGTACTGGCTGATCTCTTTTTGGTTCACCCGGGACTCGGCCGCCAGCGCCGGCAAGAAGGCCTTCATCTACAACCGGGTAGGTGACGTCGGCTTCCTGTTGGCCATGTTCTTAACCTTCGAGAAGGTGGGCTCGCTCAACTACCAGACGGTCTTCTCCCACTTGTCGGAGATCGGCCCGGGCAACATCACCGCCATCACCCTGCTGTTGTTCCTGGGCGCGGCGGGTAAGTCGGCCCAGCTCCCGTTGTTCCCCTGGCTGGCCGACGCCATGGAGGGCCCGACGCCCGTCTCTGCCCTGATCCACGCGGCCACCAT
>JAUTXB010000297.1 GCA_030838245.1 Acidimicrobiaceae bacterium | reverse complement strand
GGCGGTGACGTGGTGGGGGGTGCTGTGGTAACTGTTGGATGAGTCGTAATCGACGACGGTGCCTTGTGAGCGGCTGGTCGGGTAGCACTAACTGCTGAGCCGCAGGCTGCCGCGGTCACGGCAAGGGCCCCTATCGCAGCGGCTGTCTTGGGTGAAAATCGCATCAATACCAATACCCTCCACTCGATGTCGCGTTGTTCGTTTTGCGGTCGTTCATGACCATCACCTCCTTGGTTCCACAGGTACTACGGGCCAGAGCGGCGGCGGGATCAGCGCCGTCCACGAAATCCTCGATGCGAGTTCGACTGGCGAATCTTCGTGCCAACGCACTTCTGCTGAATCAGGTGAAGCTGCACCGCTGACCTGCGCCGGTTTGTCGGCCAAATGGCGTGGGGAGCACGCTTGCCGCCGCCATCGGCGCCATCGTCCAAACCGCTCGGAGCGCAGGTCCTGCCGCTTACGGCGTGATCTGCGCGGTGGGCGGAATCTCCTATGCGGTCAGCCTCTTCGCGCTTCGCCGTCGGAGGTAGTCGTCACGATCGGAGGGTGACGTACGGACACGATGAGCGCCGGTCAGTCCGAAGCGGCACCAAGCGGTTAGAAGGCGATGGACGGCTCGTTCCAGTCGAGGACCGCCCACTCCAAGCGGGCATAGTCGTGTCGGGCGCATCGGCGCCCTTACGTAGCCACCAAGTAACTGCTCTTTCCGATGAGCCAGACACCGAGCAGAAGGGACACGACGATGATGACCTGGTCCCGGTGCGTCTCCATCCAAGTCCTCACGCGGGCGAGGACGGCTCTCGACTCCTCGGGTCGAAGGACGGCATGGATCTCCAGTGCGAGGATCGACGATGTGGCGATGAGACCGAACACGAAGAGGGCGATGTAGGTCTTTGCACCGGTGAGCTTGGCCTGGACAACGGTGGCGGCAGCGGCGGCAACCAGGGGCCATGGCTGGACGAGAACGGCCAGACCGACGGCGTACCATGGCGACATCCTGTCGATGCCCACCTGCCATTTCGGGGTCTTCTTGGGCTTCTTCGGATGACCCCTCCTCCGGTACTGTCGCAAGGCGATGACCAACAGCCCCACGCCGATGGCAATCTTCACGGCCAGTGCTGCGAGCGAAGGCGCGGTACTGGGTTTTGGTGGCTCGTTGCCGGTAGCCAGCACGGTGATTGCGATCACGATGGCCAGCGACAGCATCCAGCCGAACACGAATGCGGCCCCTTTTCGTGTCCCGCCCTTCGAGGCCAAAACCAGGATGAAGGCCGTGAGCGGCACCGGTTCGAGCGTGATGGCCAAGCCGATGAGAATCAGATCAAGAACCACCGGTGGGCCGATCGCCAGGACGGAACGGGGTCACCGTCGCCTACGTGGTTCTTGGCAACATTTCAGACCCGTGCCATGTTGGCGAACCGGGTGTGATGGTCGAGGAAGGCCAGCCGCGTGACACCCGTCGGCCCATTTCGGTGCTTGGCCACGATGATCTCCGCCGTTCCCCGCTCGTTCGACTCCGAGTTGTAGATCTCGTCCCGGTAGATGAACAGCACCACATCGGCGTCCTGTTCGATCGAACCCGATTCCCGGAGGTCGGCGAGCACGGGTCGCTTGTCCTGGCGCATCTCCAGACCGCGGGACAGCTGTGACAGGGCGACTACGGGAACCTCGAGCTCACGGGCGAGGATCTTCAGCCCCCGGCTGATCTCCGACACCTCGACCTGACGGTTCTCCGCTCCGTGGCGACCGGTCATCAGCTGGAGGTAGTCCACCACCACCAGCCCCAGTCCGACCCGGCTCTTCAGCCGGCGGGCCCGGGCCCGGATGTCCATGACCGTGAGGTTCGGGTTGTCGTCGATGAAAATCGGCGCCTCGCTCATCCGGCTGATGGCGTTGCCGATCTTGGGCCAGTCCGCCTCGTGGAGCTTCCCCGTCCGCATCCGGGTGGCGTCGACCCGTGCTTCGGAGCACAGCAGGCGTTGGGTGAGCTCCAAGTGGCTCATCTCCAGTGAGAACAACAGCACCGGCTTGCTCATCTCGATGCCAGCGTGGGCCACCATCCCGAGGGCGAAGCTGGTCTTGCCCATGGCCGGGCGGGCCCCCACCACCACCAGGTTCGACGGCTGCAGACCGGCCAGTTGCTCGTCGAGGTCGGCGTAGCCCGTGGCCAAACCGGTGATGGTGTCGCCGCGATCGAACAGCAGCTGCAAGTGGTCGAGGCTCTCCCCCAGCAGCTCCCGCAAGGGTGTCATCGAGTCCACCACCCTGCGCTGGGCCACATCGAACACCAGGCTCTCGGCCCGGTCGAGCACCTCGGAGACATCCTCGGGAAGGCTGTAGCCGAGCTCGGTGATCTCACCGGCCACCGATACCAGGCGCCGGAGCAAGGCGTGCTCTTCGATGATCTTGGCGTAGTACTCGGCGTTGCCGATGGACGGCGTGTTGGCCTGCAGCGATACGAAGACAGAAGGGTCGCCGATCATCTCGAGGAGGCCCCGGCGACGGAGCTCCTCGGTCACTGTCACCCAGTCGGCCGGCTCCCCCTGGCTGAAGAGCGAGGTGACCGCGGTGAAGATGTGGCCGTGCGACTGCTTGTAGAAGTCCTCGGCGTTGCAGATCTCCATGGCCGCGGCGATGGCATCGCGCGACAAGAGCATGGCTCCGAGCAGCGACTCTTCCGCTTCGAGGTTGTGGGGCGGAATCCGCCCTCCCGAGCCACTAGGAACAGGAGTTGGTCTCCGAGAACGCGAGTCGTCAAAAGCCTGAACCATGGTGCTCTAACCCTGTCCTAGCAAGCCTGTGGAGCGGTAGGGCGTCTTCTTGGGGAAATAGCCGGGTACCCGTGTGGACGGACCGTGCATAACCGCTGTCGAACTGGGGAGAAGCCCACTCATGTCGACATCGTTCCAGGGGGGTATGACGGACAGGGTGGATATGGCCCCAATGATCCACCGGTGGCGACGCCGATGTGGTGATGATCGGTGCCCGTCTGTGGGCACCCGCCTTCGAGCGCTACTGACCCGTCCCTGATGCGGCCGGCGTTTGGCCCCACGTCTGCTCGGTCCATCGGGTCCCGTCCCACCATCGGAACTGACCGTGGGCCTGTGGATCAGGTTGCCAACCGGCCGGCGCCACCGCGTACGAGCTCGGAACGGGGGGGCCCGGCGCCCATCCCGCGTAGGTCATGTGTCCCGCCCCGTATGCGCCGCGGGCAGCCGCTTCTTCCACCGCGATCAGCTTCGGGCGCACGTTGAACCAGTAGATGAGCGAGGGAATGGCGAGGAGGTTGACGAGGATGACCAGCAACAGCCAGAGGATCCTCTCCTGTCCTGCGATCTTCCATTGCCAGTCCGGCCGCCTGGCCATGTCCACGATGGCGACCACCATCATGGCCAACGAGCCGAGGATCACCACCAGGTAAACGATCACGAAGACGGCAATCGCTACTCCCGCTACCGAGCCGACCACCGTTCCCCCCATGCGCCCACGTTAGGTCCCGCGCCAGGCCGGCGCAGACCGCCCACCGGCCTCAGTCGGCCGTGACGACCTCGACGTTCAGCTCAAAGATCACGCCACCGCTCAGCTCGACCCGGATGTTGTGGACACCGGTCTCCTTGATGGACTCGTCGAGGACGAGGTCCTTCCGGTCCACCACGGCACCGGTCTGGGCCTCGACCTCGCGGACGATATCGGCCGTCGACACCGAGCCGAACAGCTTGCCGGCGGCGCCGGCACGTGCACGAACGGTGATGGTGTTGCCCACCAGGGTCCGAGCCACCGTCTCCGAGGACTCCCGGTCACGGGCATCTTTCAGGTCCCGGGACCGGCGCATGGATGCGGCCTGGCCCTCGACGCCGGGTGAGGCGACGATGGCCTTGCCTCCGGGAAGGAGGTGGTTGCGGGCAAACCCGCCGGAGACGTCGATGATGTCGCCGCGCTTGCCCACACCGCTGATGTCACTGCGAAGGAGGACCTTCATGTCACCCCTCACCACCATCGGTCGCCGGAGCCACAGCTGCCTCGACCGGGGCGTCCGCTTCCGCAGGGGCGGAGACGGTCTCGGCGTCGCCAGGGGCGGTGTCACCCGAAGGCGGGCGGGGAGGTCCGCCGGTTGGCGTCCCCGGACGGGGAGCAGGCCGCTCGGAGCGATACGAGCTACCGCCCTCTTCGTCCGAGTCGCGCCGACGGCCGCCGAAACCACCGCCTCCGTCCCGACCGCGGCCGCCACGCCCGCCGGGGCGCTCGGTGGTCGTCCGCTGGGTGTATGGCAACAGAGCCAGCTCCCGGGCCGTCTTGATGGCGATGGCCACGTCCCGCTGGTGCTGGGTGCAGTTACCCGAAACCCGGCGAGCCCGGATCTTCCCGCGATCGCTCATGTACTTGCGGAGCATGTTGACTTCCTTGTAGTCCACCCACTCCACCCGGTCCTTGCACAGCGCGCACGGCTTCTTCTTGATCCGGCGACCGGCATCCTTTGGGGACCGGCGGCTGCTGTTTCCTCCACGATCATTGCTGCGTGCCACTAGAAGGGCTCCTCGCTGTATCCGTATCCGCCGCCGTCTCCGCCGCCCTGTTGCCCGCCGCCCTGTTGCCCGCCGCCTGACTGACCGCCGCCGCCCTGTTGGCCGCCGCCGCCTGACTGACCGCCGCCCTGTTGGCCGCCGCCGCCTCGACCGCCACCGCCCTCGCTCGGGCCGCGCCGCTCGTTCTTGGTCACTTGGGCGGTGGCCCAGCGGATGCTCGGGCCGATCTCGTCCGCCACCACTTCGACCTTGGACCGCTTATCGCCGTCGGGGGTCTCCCAGCTTCGCTGCTCCAGGCGCCCTGTGACCAGCACGCGGGCCCCGCGAGTCAGGCTCTCGGCTGCGTTCTCGGCCATCTCACGCCAGCACACCACGTCGATGAAGGACGTGGCCTCTTCCCATTCCTGGGTCTGGCGGTTCTGCCACCGGCGGTTCACGGCCAGCCCGAAGCTGGCGGTGGCCTGGCCGGTGTTGGTGAACCGGAGCTCGGGATCGCGGGTGATGTTGCCCACCAGCGTCACAGTGTTTCCGTTAGCCATGGATCAGCCCTCCGTTGAGCGAGCGGCAGCAGCACTGGCTGCGGTAGCGGCAACCTCGGCCCGGCGACCAGCGACCTTGTCGGGCAGGCGCATGACCTTGTGGCGAAGCACTTCGTCGGCCAGCACGAAGATGCGCTCCATGTCGGCCACGGCGTCGGGCTCGGCCGTCAGCTCGATGACGACGTAGTAGCCCTCGCGCTTGTGGTTGAGCTCGTAGGCGAAGGTTCGCTTGCCCCACCGCTCCACTCGCCCGGGGTTTCCGCCCTTGGCCTTGAGCGCGCCCAGCGCCCGGTCGAGGACCCCGTTCACCGCTGCCTCGTCGGCACCGGTATCGAATATCACCATCGTCTCGTATGGCCGCATCGGCGGCGTACCTCCCTCCGGATCGGACAGGTCATGTCCGAGCCCCACCTCTGTGGAGCAGGTTGGATCTGTTGACCGACAGGCATGCTGCGGTCGAAGCAACGCACCAGTGTAGCCGTGGCTACGCGTAGACCTCGCCCTCGGCCGGGAACGTGCCCGCCCGTACGTCGGCGGCGTAGGCGGCGATGGCCGCCGTGGCCTCCCCGGCCAGGTCGGCGTAGCGCCGCACGAATTTGGGGGCCTTACCCGTGTTCAACCCCAACAGGTCATGGAAGACCAGGACCTGCCCGTCGCACCCGGCTCCCGCCCCGATACCGATCGTCGGGATGTCCTGCGCGTCGGAGATGGCCTCCCCCAGCGGGGCCGGGATGCCCTCGAGGACCACAGCGAAACACCCGGCATCGGCCAGCGCATCGGCGTCGGCCCTGAGCCTGTCGCCCGCGTCCCCTCGGCCCTGGACCCGATAGCCGCCCATGGCGTTGACCGACTGCGGCGTGAGCCCCAGGTGGCCCATGACCGGGATCTGGGCGGCGATCAGGGCCTCGATCATCGGGACCCGAATGCTGCCCCCCTCGAGCTTCACCGCGTGGGCCCCGGCCCGGATGAGTGCGGCACCGTTTCGGACGGTGTCGGCCGTGTCCAAGTGGTAGCTGAGCCACGGAAGGTCGCCCACCACCAAGGCCTGGGGCTTGGCCCGGGCCACCGCCGCGGTGTGATGGACCATGTCGTCGATGGTGACCTGCAGCGTGTCCTCGTATCCGAGAACGTTGTCGGCCAGCGAGTCACCGACCAAGATGATGTCCACGCCCGCCGCGTCGGCGATGCGCGCCCCCGGGGTGTCGTAGGCGGTCACCATGACGATGGGCTCTGCGCCGGTTTTGCGTTTCCTGGCGCGGATGTTCGGGACCGTGACCGGCCCAGACCGGGCTTCGGACATAGGTGTTCCTCCTGGTCGGCCGTCCAGCGCACGGAGGCTGCCGGCGGCGTGTGGGACACCCGGACGGGTGCCGTGAAGTACTGCCTGGAGACAGGCTACCCGGGACCGTGTCGAGGCGTGGGGCCGCGCCGTCACGGCCGCTCACCCCTCGGGCTCAACCCCCGCGGCGGGCCCCGGCCCGGTCCCGCAGCGGCGTCCGCGCCACCGCGGCGACCCCGGCACCGGCCGGGTACATCCGGGTGAGGTGGTTCCACGCGCACTCCGCGCACACCTCGATCACGTAACAGACGACGGGTTCCTTCCGGCGCCACAGACGGTTCAACTCGGTGGCCGAGCTCACGCACCGGCCTCCCGAGGGAAGCCGAGAGCCGAAGACGAACGTGACGTCGACGAGATCCGCCTCCTCACAGATCGGGCACTGCTCGCCTGACGGCTTGCCCACGTTTCGGGCGGCCCGCAGCAGCTCGGGGTGGGCGTCACAGACGTCCAATCGGGACAGTCGCCCCTTCCGGAACTCGCTCACCACGGCATTGCGGGCGAGCCGGTACTCGACCCGTCCTCCGGTCGGGGACGTCTGCACACCATCGAGCGCTCCGGGACGGGAACTCACCGGCCCCAGGCTAATGCGCGTCGGCATCCGAGTCCTCCGTTGTCGTGGCCCCCACCAACCGGGCACCGCACCCGCTTCCGGCCCTGGGTCGGCCCGCTCCCCGACCGATTCGGTTGCGCCGATATATCGAACTGATATATCGTTTGTGTATGCAGTACGCCAGCAGCAGACCACGCGGGACCCGATACCACGGGGACGCTCCGGCCACGGGAGGTCGCTGACGTGCTCGACCTGGCCATTCTCGGTCTGCTCCAGGAGCAGGAGCTCCACGGTTACGAGATCAGGAAGCGGCTCCGCGACGAGCTCGGCCTGTTCTCCAACATCTCGTTCGGCTCCCTCTACCCGGCGCTGGCCAAACTGGAGGCGGCCGGCGCGGTGATCGGCACCGAGTCGGCGGGGGCGACGGCCACCTCGCCCATCCCCCTCACCGGGTCGCTCGGAGGCGAGCGGGCAGCCCTGCGATCTCGCCGGTCTGGCGCAACCAGAGGCACCAAGCGATCTCGCAAGGTCTACCGCATCACCGACATCGGGCATCGCCTGTTCGAAGAGCTCCTGGCCGCCGGCGAGTCTGCCGGAGCCGACGATGCCCGGAGCTTCGGGTTGCGGCTGGCCTTCGCCAAGCACCTTGCCCCCCAGGCCCGTCTCGGGCTCCTCGAGCGCAGACGGGCACAGCTCGTCCAGCGCCTGGCCGCCGATCGGGCCCGCGCCGCTGCCGGTACCGGCCTGGACCGGTACACCCGCTCGCTGGTCGAGCACAGCACCGAGTCGACACAGCACGACATTTCCTGGCTCGATCAGCTGATCGAGACCGAGAAGCGAACCGAAGCACCAACGACCTGAGAAGGGCGCGACGAACCCGCTCCGCCGGGATCGTCGCGTCGACAACAACGAAGGGAATCGATCCATGAGCACCATCCGAGTGGCCATCGCCGGCGTGGGGAACTGCGCCAGCTCGCTCGTCCAAGGCGTCGAGTACTACCGGGACGCCGACCCGACCGAGACGGTCCCGGGCCTGATGCACGTCGTGCTCGGCGGCTACCACGTGCGCGACCTGGAGTTCGTGGCCGCATTCGATGCCGACGCCACCAAGGTAGGAACCGATCTGGGCAAGGCCATCTTCGCCGGCCAGAACAACACCATCCGGTTCGCCGGCGTGGGCGACATGGGCGTCACCGTCCAGCGCGGCCCCACCCTCGACGGTTACGGCAAGTACTACCGAGAGACGGTGGAGGAGTCGCCCGAAGAGCCCATCGACGTCGTCGCCGCCCTCCGGGACAGTCGGGCCGACGTCCTGGTCAGCTACCTACCGGTCGGATCCGAGGAGGCCCAGCGCTTCTACGCCGATGCCTGCCTCCAGGCCGGGGTGGGCTTCGTCAACGCCATTCCCGTGTTCATCGCCTCCGACCCCGAGTGGGCCCGGAAGTTCCGAGACGCCGGGCTGCCCATCGTGGGTGACGACATCAAGAGCCAGGTGGGCTCCACCATCGTCCACCGGATCCTCACCCGCCTGTTCGAGGACCGCGGCCTGGCCCTCGACCACACCTACCAGCTGAACGTGGGCGGGAACATGGACTTCAAGAACATGCTCGAGCGTGAGCGTCTGGAGTCGAAGAAGGTGTCCAAGACCCAAGCGGTGACCAGCCAGATCGAGCACGGAACCCTGCCTGCCGACGACGTGCACATCGGCCCCTCCGACCATGTGCCATGGCTCCACGACCGGAAGTGGGCCTACATCCGCATGGAGGGCCGGAACTTCGGGGACGTGCCGCTCAACCTCGAACTGAAGCTCGAGGTCTGGGACTCCCCCAACTCAGCCGGCGTGATCATCGACGCCGTTCGCTGCGCCAAGCTGGCCCTCGACCGGGGCGTGGGCGGGCCGCTGCTCGGACCGTCCGCCTACTTCATGAAGTCGCCGCCTGTGCAGTACCACGACGACGTCGCCCACGACATGGTCGAGGCCTTCGCCGACGGCGCCACCGATCCCGTCTGGCCCGAGGACTGAACCCGGACGCCACCGGCCCGGCGTCCGGGCCCCGGCCGGTCAGCCTTGGTCGGACCACCACGCCCGCAGCCGACGACGAGCCTCGTCGGCGCCAAGGGGGC
>JAUTXB010000290.1 GCA_030838245.1 Acidimicrobiaceae bacterium | reverse complement strand
GAGACAAACCTGCCCCCTGAGGGCGAAGACGCTGGTGAAGCGGCTGAGTCCGCTATCGCCACCGCCGCGCCCGAGGATGCCGCCACCGCGGAGGCCCCGGAAGCCCCTGGTGCCGAGGCCGTTCCCGGAGGCGAGTCGCCCACCGCCGAGGCCGACGACGGCCCCTCCGACGAGCTCGAGGACGTCGAGGAGGTCGAGGACGAGCCCTATGTGGTCAGCCCCTTCGACCAGCCCGGCAGCTGGTACGTCGTCCACACCTATGCGGGTTACGAGAACAAGGTGAAGTCGAACCTGCACAGCCGGACCGCCTCGATGAACATGGAAGACCGGATCTACGAGGTCGTCATCCCCATGGAGGACGTCGTCGAGTTCAAGAACGGCAAGAAGGTAGTGGTCCAAAAGAAGGTGTTCCCGGGCTATCTCCTCTGCCGTTGCGAGCTGGATGATGACAGCTGGTCGGTGATCCGCAACACGCCGGGAGTCACCGGCTTCGTGGGCCCCGGCACCAAGCCGACCCCGTTGTCCCGTCGGGAAGTCGAGGGAATCCTCCAGGTGAAGGTGGAGGGCGCCGAAGCCCCGGTCAAGCGCAGCCGCCCCCGCCTGGAGCACGAGGTGGGCGAGACAGTGCGGGTGAAGGAAGGACCCTTCGCCGACTTCTCGGGCCAGATCGCCGAGATCAACGAGGACCAGCTGAAGCTCAAGGTCCTCGTCAACATCTTCGGCCGGGAGACCCCGGTCGAGCTCGAATTCAGCCAGGTCGCAAAGCTGTAGCCCGGCAGTACCACGTAAGGAGTACCCCCAATGCCACCGAAGAAGCGCGTCCTCGCAGTCGTAAAGATCCAGCTACCAGCGGGCGGAGCCACCCCGGCCCCGCCAGTCGGCACCGCCCTTGGACCCCATGGCGTTCAAACCATGGAGTTCTGCAAGCAGTACAACGCGGCCACCGAGAACCAGCGGGGTTCGATCATCCCGGTCGACATCACCATCTATGAGGACCGGTCGTTCTCGTTCGTCCTCAAGACCCCTCCCACCCCGGCCCTGCTCCGCCAGGCCGCCGGACTGGAGAAGGGGGCAGCCATCACCGGCCGGGAGCAGGTCGGAACGGTGACCGACACCCAGATCGCCGAGATCGCCGCCATCAAGCTGCCCGACCTGAACACCGACGACGTAGACGCAGCCAAGCGTCAGGTCGCCGGCACGGCGAGGTCGATGGGCATCGCCGTCAGCGGCTAAGCCCCCGGCTGCACACGATCTAGGAAACGGAGAACCCCACAGTGTCCAGAGGCAAGAAGTACAAGGCGAGCGCCGCCCAGTTCGACCGCGAAGAGCTGTATTCGGCGGTCGAGGCCGTTGACCTGGTCAAGGCCACAGCCAAGGCGTCGTTCGACGAGACGATCGAAGTGGCCATCCGGCTCGGGGTTGACCCCCGCAAGGCCGACCAGATCGTCCGGGGCACGCTGTCCCTGCCCGCCGGCACGGGGCGGACCGCCCGAGTGGTCGTGTTCGCCGCCGGCGAGAAGGCAGCCGACGCCCGCAAGGCCGGAGCCGACGTGGTCGGCGCCGACGACCTGGTGGCCCGGGTGAAAGAGGGGTTTTTGGACTTCGACATCGCCATTGCCACCCCGGACCAGATGGGCCAGGTCGGCACCCTTGGTCGGGTGCTCGGCCCTCGTGGTCTGATGCCCAACCCCAAGACGGGCACGGTGACCGACGACGTCGAGAAGGCGGTGATCGAGTTCAAGGGCGGCCGGGTCGAGTACCGGACCGACAAGGTGGGCAACATCCACCTCCGAATCGGCAAGGCGTCCTTTGATCGGGCCCAGCTCCTCGAGAACCTGCACGCCGTGATGGATGAGCTGCATCGGGCCAAGCCGGCCTCGGCCAAGGGCCGTTACGTCCGGGCGGTCACGCTCTCGTCGACCATGGGCCCCGGCGTGTCCGTCGACCCACTGCGCGCCCGCCGTACCGAGGACGAATTGGCGGCATCCGCGTAGGCTGTCGTTGCTAACCGGTCCAGCCCGTCTGGCCGGAAGGGCCGGGACGCGCTAGCGTTCCAGCGCTACAACTGAAGTTCGAACTGCCGTAGACCTCCGGTGTACCAGTACCAGGTACCGAAGGGACCCTGTCCAGGGTCCGCCTGATGAGGCGTTCCGTAGGAGCATCTGCTCCTGCGTCACCACTCGATGGTGTCTGCGGCCCGTGTCCGAGCGTGAGCTCTGGAGGGACCATGGACAATCCGAGGGCCGACAAAGTGGCCGTGGTGAACGAAGTGCGAGGACGCCTGGAGGCGTCTGACGGCGCGCTGCTCACCGAGTACCGAGGTCTCAGCGTGGCCGAGCTGGCTGAGCTTCGACGCGACCTGGCCAACGCCGGCGGCGAGTACAAGATCTACAAGAACACCTTGGTTCGCCTGGCTGTGGCTGACGGGCCAAAGGCGTCGATCCAGGACCTGTTGACCGGGCCCACGGCGATTGCGTTTGTGGACGGCGACGTCAGTGCGGTGGCCAAGGCCCTGCGGGACTTCGCACGGAACAACCCCAGCCTGATCGTCAAGGGCGGCATCGTCGGAGACGGACTTCTCTCCGCCTCGGAGATCACCGTCCTGGCCGATCTTCCCTCTCGCGATGTGCTCCTGGCTCAGGTGGCCGGTGCCTTCGCAGCGCCGATGCAGCAGCTGGCCGCGCTGATTGAGGCGCTGCCTCGCAATCTCGCCTACGGGCTGGCTGCTTTGGTGGCCAAGCGGGAGGACGAGGCCCCGGCGGCTACGACCGAGGCAGCTCCGGCCGCCGAAGCAGCGGCACCCGCCGCCGAAGCCGAAGCAGCGGCACCCGAAGCCGAAGCAGCGGCACCCGAAGCCGAAGCAGCGGCACCCGAAGCCGAAGCAGCAACCGACGGGGCGTCCGAGTAACCAGTTCGACCACCACCCGGCGATCCTGACCGACCGATTCAAAGACCTAGACCACACAAGTCAAGAGACCAAAGCAAGTAAGGAGCAACACGATGGCAGGCACCCTGACCAAGGACCAGATTCTGGACGGCATCTCTGAGCTGTCCGTTCTCGAGCTGAGCGAGCTGCTCAAGGACTTCGAGGAGCGCTTCGGTGTCACCGCGGCTGCCCCGGTGGCCGTGGCCGCCGCCGCCCCTGCCGCTGGTGGTGGTGACGCCGGCGGTGGCGAGGACGAGAAGAGTGAGTTCGACGTCATCCTGACCGGAGCGGGCGACAAGAAGATCCAGGTCATCAAGGAGGTGCGTTCCCTGACCAGCCTGGGCCTCAAGGAGGCCAAGGACCTGGTGGACGGCGCCCCCAAGCCCGTCTTGGAGAAGGCCAGCAAGGAAGACGCCGAGAAGGCAAAGGCCCAGCTCGAGGGGGCTGGCGCCAGCGTCGAGCTCAAGTAGTCCGGTCCTGGTCCCGGTCGCCGGTCTACGGCGGCCGGGGCACGGGGACGGCTTCTGCGGGGTTCTATCGCAGCCTGACCAGGAACTCTGCGTCAATCCTTGACGCCGGGCACCCGGCCTCCTACCCTGAGCATGCCTAATCCGGGGGACTTCTGTCCCCGGGGTTGTGAACGCGTGCCCATCCGTATAGGATGTCTAGTTGCCGTGCCGCTCCTGACGCCTTCTCTGCTTTTTCTGGCTGAATGACGCGCGCCCTGGCGCCCCAACGACAGCTCGAGCGGTCGTTGTCGACCCCTAGTTCACCGAGATCACATCGCTGTACCCACGCCCGCACTACCCGCATCACCAACACCCGCACTACCCGCATCACCAACACCCACACGTCGCCCACGCGTCGCCCTGTCCAACACAACTGGGAGGAGTAGGCCGTTGCCTGCACGGTCCAAGAGCCCGGAACGCTTTTCCTTCGCCAACATTGACGAGGCCCTACCACTACCTGATCTGGTCGCCATCCAGCGAGATTCCTTCCAGTGGTTTCTGGACAAGGGTCTCGCCGAGGCGTTCAACGACATCAGCCCGATCGAGGACTTCACCGGCTCGCTGAGCCTGGAGCTGGAGTTCGACCCCACCGA
>JAUTXB010000264.1 GCA_030838245.1 Acidimicrobiaceae bacterium | reverse complement strand
CGCCGGGCGGATCCATCAGTGCCATCGACCCGTCCACCAATGTCACAAGTGGCTTCCAGCTCCGGGCGCCCACCAGTACGGCGGTTTCATGCACGACGACGTTCTCGTGGAACCTCGCCAACAACGGGACGTATCCCTATGGGACCTGGACAGGCGCGGCCTACCTCGACAGCGACGATACCTCGAGTGCACAAATTTCGGTCGGGATCGGGGGAGTAAACAACAAACCCATCCCGTTCTCCGCCAACGGTGCCCTGGCCTCTGCTACGACCACGGTGGCCAACGGGGGATCCGCGCTCTCCGTACCGCTGTCCGGCCAAAACGCCCTCGTGTTCACGCTTACTGCCCCGGCGGGGATGGGCTACGACGATGTCGTCGATATCAGCAACGACACGTTGACCCTGACGGGACAGACGCCCCCAGCCCTGCCGGCGTTGGGCGAATCGACTACGACTACTACAGCAGCGACCAGCTGTTCAGCGGCGAACGCGATCCTCGCCGGCCAGGCGACGGCCCTGTATCTTCTGAACGACCCGGCCGGGACCGCCCACGATGCATCAGGACACGGCAATAACGGCTCGATCTATGCTGCATCAGCGTTCAACCAGACGCCCGGTCCCATTGCCGCATGCCCTACCAATGGTGCCTTGGGTTTCAATGGATCATCGAGCTTCGTGTCTGCTCCCCAAGGTGTCAACGCGGCGACGACAGGAAACGCCATGTCCGTGGTGTCTTGGTTCAAGCTGGCCTCCACCCCTTCGGACAGTCCGCGATTGATTTCCAACGACCATACTGACCAATCGGGGAACGGTTTCCAGCTCATGTTGAACGGGGGCACCAATGGCGTCGTTTCAGGATTCTTCGATGTCGGCACTTCAGGAGGAACTGGGACTGCCAGTTGGAGCCAGCAACTCAAAGTTGGAACTTGGTACCAGTATGTGGGTACGTACAACGGATCGACAGTGGCGGCCTACATCAATGGCCAACAGGTGGCAACCGGCACAACGTCCGGAAATATCAATGCCGGCGCTGACAACGTCAACATCGGCCGGAACCCGGCTTACGACGGCGATTATTTTCCTGGCAATGTCGCCGACGTGGCACTTGTCCCAAGCGCCATGAGCTCATCGCAGATCGCGGGGCTGTGGGATGCCGCGTCCGGCACGACGCTCGCGGTGAGCGCCCCAACAAATGCGATCGCCGGAACGCCGGCTAGCGTCACAGTCACCGCACTCAGCCAGGTCGGCAATACGGCGACCGGGTACACCGGATCAGTCCGCCTGACGTCGTCCGATCCGAAAGCCATGCTGCCGGGGGAGGCCACCCTTACCAACGGAACGGGAGTCTTTCCCGTCACACTGCAGACCCCAGGTTCGCAGACCGTCACGGCCACTGATGCGGTCGCCGCTTCCGTCACCGGGACCTCGAACCCGATCAGCGTTACCGCAATCGCTCCACCGGGACCGCCGACCGGCCTTGTTGGGTCCGCCCAGACCGACGGGATCGCCCTCTCGTGGACGGCGCCCACAGCTACGGGGGAGTCACCGATCACCGGCTATCAGGTGTTGCGAGGCACAACCGCCGGTGGAGAAGGCACGTCACCTCTCGCTACCGTGACGACCACCTCCTATGTAGACAATTCAGCTGCCCCACGTTCCGTCTACTTCTACGTCATCAAAGCGATCAATTCGGTTGGATCCTCAGCTTCTTCCAACGAGGAGGGCGTGATGGCGGATCGAGGCAGTCTTGCCGCCACACCTGATCGGAATGGGTATTGGGTCCTCGGACCTACAGGGTCGCTCGCCGCCTTCGGCAGTGCCGCCAACTACGGCTCGGCGGACAAAGCGCACCTCAATGCTCCGCTGGTAAGCATTGCCGCCACGCCCGACGGCAAGGGCTACTGGCTGGTTGGCGCAGACGGCGGCGTGTTCGCCTTCGGGGACGCAACCTTTAGCGGCTCGTCGGCTGGGCAGCATCTGAACGCGCCCATTACCGGGATAACCGCCACGCCCGACGGCAAGGGCTACTGGCTGGTTGGCGCAGACGGCGGCGTGTTCGCCTTCGGGGACGCCGGGTTCTACGGCTCGTTAGGCTCCGGATCGAATAGCGGACAAATAATTGGCCTTGTCATCACGCCCAGCGGCAGCGGCTACTCGCTTATCGACTCGTCCGGCGCAGCGATTCATTTCGGGCAGTGACAATCGTGAAGGAGGCCATGAAGGCATCGCCGGTCACGCGAGCGAACTCCCCCTGCCGGTGAAGGATTTGCCCCTGAGGACGAGGCTCGTTGCTGTGGTCGTTATGACCACCGTCGGACTCCTGACAACGGTGTGGTGCGTTCTCGGTTTCGCGGCACCGGCGGTGGCTACCAACCCGAGAGCCGGCCAGTCGTGTCGTGGAGGGAGCGTGGCGACGGCGACAGCGGGCAACTCGGACAAAACTCTGACCGCGATCGCTGCCCCCGGCGCATGGTCGCTCTCCAAAGGCGGCGGGGTGACGGTTGCCGTGATCGACACCGGGATCGCTCTGGCCGCCCCACGGTCACCATGGGTGTGGTGGGCGCAGAGCCGCAGCTTCGTCGCCGGTGAGGGCTTGGCCGACGCCGACGGCCATGGGACGGAGATGGCCGACATCATTCACACGGTCGCTCCCCGTGCCCGGATCCTGATCCTAAAGGCCCTCAACAATTCGGGGGGAGGGTCGGACCGCGATGTAGCCAAGGCCATCCGATTTGCGGTCGCCCGGGGGGCGCAAATCATTAATTTGAGCGCGGCAGGAGGTGGTGCCAATGGAGAGGTCGGGTCAGCCGTCACCTATGCCGGGCTCCACGGTGTGCTTGTGGTTATGGCAGCTGGGAACGACGGCGTTGATCTCGACAAGTACCCGAGCGGAGCAGCGAACTACCAGCGTGGGTACGTGGTCGTTGTGGCCGCCACCGACCTATCGGGGAACCTGATCGGAAGTTCGGACTACGGGAGGCACACCGTGTCCCTCGGTGCTCCTGGGCTGGACATTCCGACCTTATCGGTCTCCGGAATGCCGACCCAGGTGACAGGAACCTCTCCCGCTGCTGCCCTGACATCAGGCACTGCCGCGCTGGTGCTTGCTCGTAGTCAGGGTCAAAGCGTGTCGGAACTTCGCAACGCACTGCTGAACGGGAGTAGGAGGAAACGCCCTCTCGCAAGCACGACCGCCAGCGGCGGGATGCTCGACGCAAGCGGCGCGGTCGAGTGCGCGTCCGGCAACCACTAAAGCTGGTCGGTGTGGAGTCGATTCGTTCGAATCTGTTTCGGCCTGCGGCCGGCTTTGCCGATCTATGTTCAACAAGCGTTCGAGCGGCTCCTATGCCGAGGGCTCGGAGCCGACCACGCTGACGAAGCTGACGCACTCCCCCGGGCCGCCGCCCAGGTTGTGGGTCAGGCCGAGGGTCCGACCTCCCTCGGTGACGCTCTTGATCTGGCGGTCCTCGGGGGCCTGGCGCCGCAACTGCAGCCAGCACTCGAACATCATCCGGAGCCCCGACGCCCCGATGGGGTGGCCGAAGCTCTTCAGCCCGCCGTCGGGGTTCACCGGCAGCTCACCGTCGAGGTCGAAGGTCCCGGCCAGGACCTCTTTCCAGGCGGTACCCCGGTCGGCAAAGCCGAGGTCCTCCATCAGCACCAGCTCGGTCGGCGTGAAGCAGTCGTGGACCTCGGCCATGGCCAACTGGGCCCGCGGGTCGGTCACACCGGCCTGTCGATACGCGTCCTCGGCCGAGCGCACCACTTCCTCGAACGTCGTGTAGTCGTAGTCCGGGTCGATCGGCCCCGCCGCCGGGCCGGCCACGAAGCTGAGCCCCTTCACGTACAGCGGTGCGTCGGTGTAGCGGTGGGCATCCTCGGCCCGGCACACAATGGCCGCGGCCGAACCGTCGGCCACGCCACTGCAGTCGAACACACCCAGCTCGCCGGCCACTCGGGGCGACTTGGAGATGGTCTCCAACGAGACCTCCTTGCGGAACTGGGCCCTGGGGTTGCGCGCCCCGTTGAAGTGGTTCTTCCAGGCGATGCGGGTCAGGACGTCTTTCATCTCCTGGGTGTCCACCCCGTACTTGTGGCTGTAGGACGGGGCCAGGAAGGAGAAGGTGGCCGGAGCAGTCAGCGAGCCGCCGGTGCCGTCGCCGACGTGGTGGATCCCGGTGAGCCCCGAGTAGCCCGAGTCCTTCAGCTTCTCCACCCCGATGGCCATGGCCACGTCGTAGGCGCCCGAGGCCACGGCGTAGCAGGCGTTGCGGAGGGCCTCGGAGCCGGTGGCACAGAAGTTCTCCACCCGGGTGACCGGCTTGTAGTCGAGCTTGAGCGGACGGGACAGCGTGAGCCCGGCGTTGCCCGAGCCCATGGTGCCCAGCCAGAACGCGTCGATGTCATCGAGCGACACTCCGGCGGAGGCGATGGCGTCCTTGGCCGCGTCGGTCAGCAGGTCGTCGGTGCCCTTGTCCCACCGCTCGCCGAATTGCGTACAACCCATGCCGACGATGGCCACCCTGTCCCTGATGCCGTTGCTGGCCATGACTACGCCTCCTTGTTCGGTGCTGTCGATGCCGGTGCTGAACCTGCCGGTGTCTCTGCTGGTGCTGCGACCTCTTCGATCGCGTCGCTCAAGGGACGCGCCTTCCAGAAGTAATTGTGGATGCCGTCCGCCGTATAAAAGCGTCGGAAGGTCATCTGCACCCTCATACCGATGTCCACGGCGTCGGGATCACAGTCGGTGAGCTCGCATCGGAACCGACCCCCGCCGTCGAAGTCCACCACCACTCCCACCGTCGGCGGTGACAGGCTGAACGCCAGGTAGTCGATGGTAAAGGTGGCGACAGTCCCCTCTACGTCGGCTAGCCGCTCGGGCTCCATCTGGTCGACCGACTTGCAGCGCAGGCACACCCGAGTGGGGGGAAGATGGCGGAACCCGCAATTCCGGCACTGGCTGGCATTGAAACCGTACTTCCATCCCTCGGAGCGCAACATGTTGGGGGCGCCGGGTCGACCGGGCTCAGGTCGGCGCGGCGGCTCCCGGTGGAGCTGTCCGCGCCAGGTGAGGAACGCGGCATACGAGAGGTCAGAATTTCCCGACGCCACCTGCTCGGCCATCGTGGCCAGGCCGGCGTCACGTTGTGCTGCTTGAGCAGCAGGGAGCCGGTCGGTAGTGCGCCACACCAGCGCGTCGGCTCCGTCAGCCAGCTGGAGGGTGACCACGACCTGTCCAGGCGTGGCCCGCTCGAGCACGTCGGCCAGGCCCACGCCCAACTGGGCCGCACCCAGGTTCCCGACGGCCACCGAATGGTCCGGCGCCGCCGCCTCTTTGGCCACGCCCAGCGAGGATTTGATGGCCCGGACGGCCCGGGTATGGAGGCCGCCGACTACGAGATGGTCGACGTTCTCGGTGGTGATACCCGCCGACTTGAGGGCGTCGGCGAAGGCCGCCTGAGCCAGGGGAACGTAGGCCTGCTCGCCGAAGCGCTCCTCCCACTGGTGCGAGCTCTGCTCTCCCGGCACCCGCCACCGGTCGAGGAACTCCTCGCTGGCCGAGGCCCGTCCCACCAGTTCGAGTGCGGCACCGTCGGGCACGCAGGTGAAAGCCACTGCGCCGTCACCCGAGTCCCGCTCGTCGGCGCCGCCGGCCAACCCGGTACGGACCTCGGAGATCACGGCCAGGGTCGGATGGTCGCGCCCCGCGTCCACTGCCGTCGTCAGCGCGGCCACGGCCGAGCGGACCGAGCCCACCAGGTCGTAGGCCCCCGCCCGCTGGGGAAGGCCGAGGGCGGCATGGATGGTGGTGGCGTTGGTCTTGTCCTGATAGGAGGGTTCGGGGGTCGAGAAGAACAGATGCTCGGCCGGAGGCACGCCGGCTGCCGACTGGGCCCGTCGGGCCGCCTCCACCCCCAGCGTCGTGGTGTCCTCGTCGTAGGAGGCGACCGTCCTCGATCCACGCCCGGCCGGAGCGCCGAGGGCCGACCCGATGGCCTTCCGCTCGAGGCGCCAGAAGGGGAGGTATACCCCCCACGACCCGATTCCCGATGCCATCCACTCCCCTTTATCGGTCGCTGGCCGGTCCCTTTAGACCGGCAACACCGCAGCTCCGATGCTAGGGGAAAACGCGTTCGTTCAGAAAACGCCTGTTCCGGACCCCGAGCACGACTGGAAGCCCTTCCTCACTCGCCTTGACTTCCCGGGAAACTTCGCTTACGTTTTCCGTACAATGCTAAGTATCCGGTGACCCTATGACTGTTCGGTATGGCTGTTCGGTACAGCACGGGAGCGTGGCCACCAACGAATGACGAGACGGCGATAGAGCCATCTCGTCGATATGTGATGTCACGGACAACCAACGGGGCAGCTTTTCCATTGCGCACCACCATGAGGACGGTGCGCCGGACAGTAGGGGTAGTCGGGTATGGCTTCAGCGCAGATCTTACGAACACGGTCCTGGACGGGTGCGGTGCTGGCCGCCGGGCTACTGGCTGCAGCCGTGGGCTCCTCTGTGACCGAGGTGGCGTCGGCGGCAGCGGCACCCACCCCCGCGTCCTTCCAGTTCACCTACAACGCCACGGGATCTCCCCAGACCTATACCGTCCCCGGAGGAGTCACCACCCTCACCTTCACCGCCTACGGTGCCCAAGGGAGCGCCGGCTGCTCTTCGGGCGGCCGGGGCGGGTCCGCCCAAACCAACCTCACCGTCACGCCGGGACAGATGTTCACCTTCACCGTCGGCGGCGAGGGTAGTCGCGCCAGCGGCGGCTACAACGGCGGAGGCAACGGTGGGGCCACTGCTGGATCTCCGATCGGCACGTGCGTCAATCCCGGTCCCGGCGGCGGCGGCGGCGCCACCGATGTCCGGAGCGGTGGCACCACTCTGGCCGATCGCGTCTTGGTTGCGGGCGGCGGCGGGGGCGGAAGCAACGGTGCTGGTGGAGACGGAGGTGGCCTCACGGGTGCCAACGGCACCAATGCATCCAAATACGGCCAGCCGGCCGGTGGCGGGAGCCAGATTGCCGGAGGCACGGGCGGAGAAGGGTTCCGGGGCACCGGCGACCCCGGTCTGCTCGGCCAGGGCGGCAACGGCGGCGGTAGCGGCTCTCCGGGAGCGGGTGGCGGCGGCGGCGGTGGCGGTTACTACGGCGGCGGTGGCGGCGGTGCCGACTACCCCGGTGCCGGTGCCGGTGGCGGATCAGGTTTCGGGCCCGCTGGGACGACCTTCACCAATGGCGTTCAGATCGGCAGTGGGAAAATCGTGGTGAGCTTTACTCCCGTGCACGTGCTGACGGCCACGGTGCAGGCCACCCAGACCTACGGCGGTGCGCCGACCTACGCCGTCACCTATAGCGGCTTTGTCGATGGGGACGGCCCCGCTGCCATCGGCGGCTCCGTTACCTGTTCGTCGGTGAACCCGACCCTGCCGGTGGGGACCCCGGCCGTATCCGGCTGCTCGGGACTCACCTCGACCAAGTACTACATCTTCTACCAAGGGCAGCTGACCGTATCGCCGGCCCCATTGACCGCCACCGTGTCGGGCACCCAGGTGGTTGGAGGTACGCCGGCCTATACCGCCAGCTACAGCGCTTTCGTCAATGGTGACACTCCCTCGGTGGTTACCGGGACCCTCAGCTGCACCACCAGCGCCACCCCGTCCAGTCCCGTGGGCGACTACTCCATCAGCAACTGCAGCGGCCTGACCTCCCCCAACTACGCCATCACCTACGCCTACGGGAACCTTGCCGTGCAGCGGGCGGCCACCATCACCAGCGCACCGGCCACCACGTTCACGGTGGGCTCGCCCGGGAGCTTCACGGTGACCACCGGAGCCGCCTTCCCACCGGCGACCGCCCTCACCGAGCAAGGGACATTGCCGTCGGGCGTGACCTTCACCGACAACAACAATGGGACGGCCAGCCTGGCCGGCACTCCGGCCATCGGCACCGGCGCCACCTATCCGGTCACCATCACCGCTACCAACGGGGTGAATCCCCCTGCTGTCCAGCCGTTCACCCTGACTGTCAACGAGACCCCGACCATCACCAGCGCGAAGACCGCTACCTTCACCGTCGGCTCGTCCGGGACGCTGCGCATCACCACCGGCCACGACTTCCCGACGGCCACGACCCTGTCCGAGACCGGCGCCCTCCCTGGAGGAGTGACCTTCACCGATAACAATGACGGCACCGCCACCCTTACCGGCACTCCCGCCGTGGGCACGGGCAATACCTACCCACTGGTGATCACTGCCACCAACGGGGTCGTCCCGGTTGGCACCCAGAACTTCACCCTTGTCGTCAACGTGGCGGTCGCCATCACCAGCGCGGCCGCCACCACCAT
>JAUTXB010000262.1 GCA_030838245.1 Acidimicrobiaceae bacterium | reverse complement strand
GCGACCAGACGATCGGCCAGTGCGGCGAGCCGCCCATCGTCCACGTTCAGGACCACCGTCGAGGCGGCCACGGTGATCTCGGCTTTGGCCTCGAGGATGCGGTCCTCGGACCCGAACCGCTCGAGGTGCACGGGCCCGATGGCCGTGATCACGGCGATCTCCGGCGGGCACCACCGGCACAGGTCGGCGATCTCTCCGGGCCCGTAGGTCCCCATCTCGGCCACGAACACCTTGGTGCCATCGGCCAGGTGTTCGATGACCGCACGGGCCAAGCCGGCCCGGTTGTTGAAGCTGGCCGGGCTGGCCACCACCGAGCGGTCAGAAGCGATCAGGTGGGTCAGGTGGTTCTTCGTCGACGTCTTGCCGAACGAACCGGTGATGGCCACCACCGTCGGCGCGACCTGGGAAAGCCTGGTCGAAGCCTGGTGCACGAAGCGGGAGGCCGCCCGGGACTCGAACGGGCGGGTGAGGACGCAGGCCGCATCGACCAGGACCGGTACGACCAGGGCGCCGAGGACGGCCAGCGGTGAGGCCAGGCCGGTGACGATGCCGACGGCCACCACCACCAGTTGGGCCACGAGCCACACGCCGGCCAGGGTCCGGAGCCGGCGGGTCCAGGCCAGCGGTGAGGAGCGGCCGCGCAGGCCCAGTCCGATGGGGCCGGCGGCCACCGCCACCGCGGTGGCCAGACCGGCGAGCGTCCACCACAGCGAGGTCACCGCGCCGGCCAACGCCACGAGGGCCAGCGCGGCGTTGAGTGGGGTCACCGTCCACCACCGCGCGGCGAAGCGCGTGCTGGAGCCGGCCAGGTAGTGCTCTCGTTGGGCCACTCGGAGCCACCGCATCCCGGACGGGGCGAGGGCGAGCAGGCAGGCGGCGACGACTATCCAGCCGAGGGTGCCGTGGTAGCGAGCGAACTCCGTCGCGGTCATGCCCGCGGTCGCATCGGGGCTCGGGTCACTGGCAAGCCTCGGATCGGGCCCGGGATGCTGCCGCGGGCGGCGTCGGCGATCACGCCGACAGTCGTGGCGTCGGGGCTGGTGTCGGCGATCACGCCGACAGTCGTGGCGTCGGGGCTGGCGTCGACGATCACGCCGACAGTCCGGTGAGGATGGCGGCACGGAGGTCGGTGGGGATCTCGGTAGGAGTGAGGTGTCCGGCACCCGGACGGACGATGAGCTCCGACGAGGCCAACATGGTGGCGGCCCGTTCGGCCACCTCCACCGGCACCTCGGTGTCGTTCGCCCCCCAGAGCAGGGTCACCGGGAGGTCCAGTCCCTCCATCACCGCTCCGTACTGTTCGGTCAGCAACCGGACGAACACCTGCCGCATGACGCCCTGGGCCGCCCGATAGTCCGGCGACCCGTGCTTGTTCCGCAGTGTCTCCATCCGCCGGTCAGTGACCAGGCCCATGTCGTGGAGACGACGTCCCATCCGGAAGGCAAGTTTCGGCCGACGCCGTCGACCGGCCCGGTCGAGCAGGGGTGCCCCGGTGAGGACCAGCCGCTCGATCCGGTCTGGGAGCAGCCCGGGCAGGTGCAGAGCGACTCGCCCACCAAAGCTGTGGCCGACGACCGTCACCCGCTCCGACAGATCATCGAACAGCGGGACGAGGTTCGCCGCGTACTGGAAGCTGCCCCATCCGTCGGGCGGCGGTGGCGTGGCTCCGAACCCGGGGAAGTCCACGGCCATGGCCGCGTGGCCATCCTCGAATTCGGGGACGGCGAAGACGGGGTCGAAGTCGAGATGGTTGCGCCTCCAGCCGTGCAGTGCGAGCACGGAAGGCGGCCCGGACCCCCAGGTACGCCCGAACAAGTGGCCGTCGGCGAATGACTTCAGCACCGGCACACCCTAGCGATAGCCTCGCCCGACATGGAGCACATCGAGCGCCGTCCCGTTCCAAAGGACCAGCTCCAGGTCACGTGCTCGGGTGCGGGTTCAGGCTCGGGTGCGGGCTCAGGCTCGGGCTCGTGAGCGGCAAACGGTCGGTGAACCTCGACCGGGCACTCGGCTCGCTCACGGAATCACAGCGCCTCGCCGTCTACGAGCCAGCTCAAGCGGTATGCGTCCTGGCTGGGGCCGGCTCCGGCAAGACCCGAGTCCTCACCCTCCGGGTGGCACGCCGGATCAGAGATGGCGAGGCCGAGGCCGATCACACCGTGGTGTGTACGTTCACCCGAAAGGCCGCGGCGGACCTGAGGGCCCGGCTGCGGGCGTTCGGCGTTCCCACCGTGACCCCTGGAATCGCCACGCGTACCGTCAGGCCCGCGCCCGCCCAGGCTGCCGGCATGCCTACCCCGGCTGCCAGGACCACCCCGGACCCAGGCAGGTCCACGTCGTCAGCCCCGATGCTGGGATCGAGCGGAGAGTCGGGATCCATAGACGACGGTGTGGATCTGGACGCAGGGGCATCGGCCGGACCCGGAGTGCGGGCGGGAACGCTTCACCAGCTTGCCCTTGCCCTCTTGCGCCGACAGGCTGCGGATGCGCATCAGCGGCCCCCTCAGCTGGCCGGGAACAGGTTCCGGCTTCTCACCACCCTCTTGGGCGATCAAGCCGTGGCCTCGGTGGCCGATACCGAGATCACCTGGGCCAAGGCTCGTTGCCTCTCGCCCGACCAATATGCCGTCCTCGCCTTCGACGCCGGCCGGTCACCGGGGGGGCTTGGGGGGTCGGGCGGCAGATCCGGTGGATCGGGCGGCACAGGTCCCCCTGGCCCCTCGGTCGAAGCGATCGAGGTGATGGCCGACCATTACCGGACCTACGAGGAGACCCTCCGCCGACGCGGCCTGCTCGACCTCGACGACGTGCTACTTCGCGCCCATGACCTCATCGAAGCAGACAGCGGATTCGCCGATGCGGTCCGATGGCGGTACCGGCACCTCTCGGTCGATGAGTTCCAAGACGTGAACCCGGCTCAATACCGTCTCGTGCGGACGATCCTCGGTGACCGAAGGGACTTGTTCGTGGTGGGCGATCCCAACCAGGCCATCTACGGTTGGAACGGCGCCGACCCCACCCTCCTTCTCCGGCTCCCCCAGCTCATCCCGGGTATCGCCGTCCACCATCTCGACGACAACCATCGAT
>JAUTXB010000188.1 GCA_030838245.1 Acidimicrobiaceae bacterium | reverse complement strand
CTCGATTGCGACGCCGACAGCATCGAGGCGTTCAATCGCTGGTACGACTTGGAGCACGTTCCCCCCAACGTCTCGTTGGCCGGAGTGATGTCGGGCCGCCGCTACGCCGCTCCGCCGGACCTCCATGCCCTCCGGATCGCCGACCCCTCCTCACCGCTGACCGGGGGCCGGGGCAGCTTCGTGACCATCTACACCTTGTGCCAGCCCCCCGCCGAGGTGGTGGCGTCCATGGCCGAGCTCCGAGAGGTCCTCTACGCCACGGGGCGGATGACCTTTCCGGCCGAGAAGAAGGTGGTGCGAGACGGCGGGGCGTTCGAGCTGGTCTCGGCCGTCTCCTCGCCCGACCTGGCCCTTCCGGCCATCGACGTGCCCTTCGTCGGGCACAACGGGGTGCTCATGGTGCGCCGTCGGGGCAGCGACGCCGTCGCCGCCTGGTATCACGGTGACTGGTCGAACCAGGTGGCCGAGCTCGACGGCGTCCACGGAGTGGTGAGCCTGCGGATCCCCGGCGGTGATGGGGACGAACTGGACCTGGTGTTCTTGGAAGGTGACGTGGCCGACCGCACGGCTGCACTCCGCGCCGCCGTGCCCCACCATCCTGACGTCACGCTGGTGCTCGATGCCCCGTTCGTGCACATCGACCCGCTTCGTTACCCGTGGGCGGATGCCATACGGGACTCGGACCTGCCCAAGACCATCGGCTGATCCGGTTCGCCGATCCGGTTACGGCCCGGGAACGGAATTGAATGTGTAGGTGAACGGGGCGATCTTCGGGACGATGGTGAAGACGTTCGATCCTTTCACCGAGATGCTGATGGTCACACCGGCCGCCCCTATCTCGACGGTCAGGGACCCGGTGGCTGGATACGACTTGGTGACGTTGGGCGGCTGGACGTCGGCCACGATGGCGTTGACCGATGCCGGGCTGTTGATCTGGACGTAGCAGGGAGCCGTCGTGGTGAGGACCGCCTTGAAGTTGGCAGCACTGACGGTATAGGTGGCTGCGGTCAGGTTGTCGGTGCTCACCTGTTTCACCGTGGCTGCCCGGGGCTGCGGGGGCGTGGTCGGAGCGGTCGTCGGTGGCGTTGGGGCCAGGTACAGCGCCCCGTTTGGCTGGGCGATGTGCCACTGGACCAGCAGCTGGGGGCGCCAGTGTCGGAGGCCCCAGCCGGCGAGCGCCACCAAGAGGGCCACGAGAACCAGCCAGGTGGCAAGGCGAAGGAGCACCGGTGCCCGGCGGGAACGCCTGACCTTTCGTTGGATCTTTCTCGTCTCTTTGATCTGCTCGCGGGGAACCACCGACAGGGTTCCCGTCGGCGGTCCGACGGTCCCGAACCCCGAGCCGGGGAACCCGGTGTTGAACCCGCCCACCCGCGGGACGGGCCCGGTCTGGGTGAACGCCCGCAGGTGGTCGGGGCCTGAGTCGACCACCGTCACCACTCCGGTGGGAGAGGCCGCCGGTCCTCGCCCGGCGGCAACCGCTCCCGGCGCAGCCGCCGACAGGCACTCCAGGAACTGGAGGGCGAGGGCGTCGCCGTCCAAGGCCAGAAAGCGAGCGTACCGACGGAGCGTCGAGAGGGCGAAGGCCTGATTGTGCAGTCGGCTCAGGTCACCGGACTCGAGCGCCTCGAGCTGGGTGATGGGACGTCCGAGCCGGTCATGAACGGTCAACAGGTCGAGACCGATCTCCTCTCGCTTTTCCCGGAGCACCCGCCCGATGTCGGTGGGGGAAGGCGGTGGATCGTCGGGCTGCTCGCCGTCGGACGGCGCGTCACTCCCTCGATGGCGCATCACTTCGTCGACTCCTGATGCTTCTCGGCCCGAGGCGTGGCTACCAGGGTGTGCCGTCCCGGTCGTTGCCCAGTGCCGTCGCGCCGTTCCACGTCCCCATCACTACCCGATGGACGTGCGGATGGCGTCGATCATGACGGAGGTCCGCTCGTCTCCGGCGACGTCCAGCCGCATCTGGTTCATCACGTAGCCGAAGCTGATCCCCGACTCGGGATGGGCGAAGCCGAGGGAGCCGCCTGCTCCGAAGTGACCGAAGCCACCGGGGCCGAGGAGCGGGGTGAAGGCTGAGTCGCACATCACGCCCAGGCCGAACTTGGATTCGCCTCCGAGAACCAGATCGGTCCCGGTGGTCCGTGACCGGGACATCTCGGCCACCGTGTCGGCGCGCAGGATGCGCACCCCGTCGACCTCGCCGATGAGGCTGGCGTAGAAGCGGGCCAAGGAGCGAGCCGTGGTGATCCCGTTGGCGGCGGGGACTTCGGCGGCATGGAGCTCGGGGAGATTGAATGGCCCTCCCCCTTCGGCAAAGTCGCCGAAGGCCCCGTTCAGGAACAGGGCCTTGGTCCCGAGCGAGTCCGGCCCGAAGTTGGCGGCCATGGTGGCCAGCTCCTCGGGGTTCATGTCGGCGATGTAGTCGAGTGTCATGGCCAGGGGTGCGACCCGGTGCTCCTCAGTCGCAGGAAGGCCGATCCAAAAATCCAGGCCGAGAGGACCGGCCACCTCGTGGGCGAAGAACGCGCCGATGCTGGTGCCGGTGACCCGCCGCACCAGTTCGCCCACCAGCCACCCGAAGGTGAGGGCGTGATAGCCATGGGCCGTCCCCGGCTCCCACAGCGGCTTCTGGGCGGCCAGCGCTTCGACGATCGGATCCCAGGCCAGCGCTTCGGACAGGGTCAAGGTGGCGTCGATGGCGGCCAGACCGCTCTTGTGGCTCAGCACCCATTCGACGGTGATGGCCTCCTTCTCCGCGGCGGCGAACTCCGGCCAGTACTCGCATACCGGCGCCGCTGGGTCGAGCAGGCCCCGTTCGATCAACAGATTGGCGCAGACGGCCGTGGCTCCCTTCGTCGTGGAGAACACCAACTGCAACGTGTCCTCGGCGTAGGGTCGATCCGTGGTGGGGTCGGCCAATCCTCCCCACAGGTCGACCACGGGGACCCCGTCGCGATAGACGCAGACGGCGGCACCCTGGTCGCCACGCTCGGCGAAGTTGGCCGCGAATGCCTCCCGGACCGCCTCGAATCCCGGGGCCGCCATTCCGTCGATGGTCGCTCG
>JAUTXB010000167.1 GCA_030838245.1 Acidimicrobiaceae bacterium | reverse complement strand
ACGGGCCCGTCGACGGACACCGGCTCGCCCAGGGCCACCCGCAGGGTGAGGTCGAGCAGGCTGACGCCGGCGGCCCGCTCCAGCATCTCGGGCACACCGCCGCCCACCCGTCCGTTGACCTCGATGATGCGGGGCCCGTCGGGTGTGAACTTGACCTCGGTGTGCAGGCATCCGGTGCGTACCCCCAGGGCATCGATGGCCCGGGTGGCCAGGTCCAGGACGGCCGAGCGGCTCCCGGCGTCGAGTGCGGCGGGAATGAAGAACCCGGTCTCACGGAAGTTCTCGGCCGGCGGGAAGCGGCCGGTCAGGGCCAAGTGGCTGATGGCGCCGCCGGCCACCACACTCTCGACCGACACGTAGCCGGCGTAGGGGTCGCCGGCCCGGGCCGGATCGTCGGCCAGGTAACCCTCGAGCACCATGTCGGGGCGGCGCGGGCCGAGGGCGTCGAGCAGCTTCTCGAGCTCGGCACCGTCGCGGGCCAGGAAGGTGCAGCGGCTGCCCTGGGCCGAGCGTGGCTTGAGGATGGCGGGCCACCCCACCTCGGCCTCGACGGCCGAGAGCTCGGGCTCGGACTGGTCCGGGCGAACGAGGTGGCAGGGGGGTATGTCGATGCCGCCGTCGGCCAGGGCCCTGCGCTGACGGGCCTTGTCGGTGAGGGCGGCGGCGGTCGCCGGGCTGTGGAAGGGGAGGCCCAGCCCCTCGGCCACACGGGCCAGTTCGACCATGCCGGCGTCGAGGTAGGTGGTCATGCCGTCGGGCTCCCAGTCGGCCAGGATCTTGACCGCCTGCTCGGCACTCATGCCCTCGAGGTCTACAACGGGGCCGAAGCGGTTGAGGAGACCGGCCATCTCACCCATCCCCGGCACGGCCGTGTCGATCATCCACAGCAGGTCGCAGAGGCCTGCGGCCGCTTCGGCCAGCTGCATCACGGGAACGCAACGCGGCCCGTAGGCCACCGCCACCAGCGGCCGCGCCCGTCCGGTCGTGGAATCCATCATTGTGCTCAGCCGATCACGGCCTCGACGCAGTCCTGGGCGTCGTAGACGGCCCGGAGGCGGCTGCGGGGCGAGGGCAGGTAGTGGGTGAAGTAGCGCACCCCCTCGGTGAGCACGCCCAGCAAGGAGATGTTGGGCTGCAGCCGGCCCTCGGTGTCGTAAGGGTGGAAGTCCTCATTGATGGCCACGCTGCCCACGGGCGTGTCACCGTAGCTGAGCTGGGTAAGCCTTCCCTTGGCGTAGAGACGGTTGAGCAGGGGAGAGCCCGACCGGGCCAGCGAGGGCATGTCGAGATAGCCCCGCACCACCCCGTCGACCGTCACGGCCGTCGGCTCGTCGAGGGCCGTGGAGCTCAGGCGGACGCCGTCGGGGCTGGGCGCCAACTCCGGGTCAGGTCCGAGCGGGATGCGCACCACTCCGGCGTCGAGCAGCCCCAGCAGCTGCTGGGAGCGCATGGGCGGCACGCCCGCCTCCAGCCGGTTGATGCGGCCCCGGACGTTGGACTGGAACTCGACGTAGGAGTCGAGGGAGAGACCACCGAACTCGATGACCGAACGCAGCTGGTCCCGGAGGATGCGCAGCACCTCCTGGGCCGCCTTGACGGGGCTCCCCCCGGGTCGCAGGGCCTCGGTGAGGTCGTCCTCGATCATGTCGTAGACCTGGCCCTGGTAGTCGGCGGCCGACGTGTAGTGGCGGTCTGTCCCGGCGAAGAGGTGGCTGGCCGGGTCGAAGCGCCCGTAGCGCGGCTCGAGAACGTCGACGGCCTTCTCGTAGTACCCGTCGACCCAGCCTTGGCGGAGGACGGCGCGGACCTCGGTCGACTTCAGGTCGCCCCCGGCCAGCAAGGCGGCGTGTATGTAGTAGCGCGCCTGCATCTCGGCGAAGATCAGCGGGAGAAGCTCAGCCCGGAAGTCCACGTGCCGCCGCATTGGCGACCCGCCCGGATTGGTCAGCGCAGCGAACTCCTCGGGGGTGCACACCACGGGCTGGTACTGGCCGTAGGGGTCGACGCCGGTGGCCGACTTGGCGCAGTACGGCGCGCCCGAGCGCGAGTAGAGGGTGATGGTCGGCTCTCGGCCCGAGGGCACGTACCGCATGCGGTCGGCCCGGTCGCACCGGTCCTCGAAGGTCCCGCCTCGTCCGACGGTGACGGCGGTGAGGACGTCGTAGCCGACCAGGCCCATGCCGGCCACGGCCAGCGAGGATCCGGCCGGAACGCTCTGGTCGAGGGACTCGATGGGGTAGGCCTGCAGGTAGCGCACGCCCCCGTCGGCCCCGCGCTCGTGGTTCCAGGTGTGCCCCGAGGTCAGCACTACGTGGTCGACGGTGAGGGTGGTGCCGTTGTCGAGCAGCACCGCCTCGCGCCCCAGGAGGGCCTGCGAGATGTCGACGGCCGCCGCGTAGTGCCGGACGATCTCGAGGTTGGACGGGGCGTAGGCCAGCAGCGTGTCGTAGAACCAGACCAGGTACTCGCCCATCAACCGCCGGGGCAGGTAGTCGGTGGGCAGGATCGGGTCACCCCCGGCGCCGATTCGGCACTCGTATCCCACCCAGCGGTAGCCGCGGACCACCGCCCACGGGTGCAGGCCCACGGCGTAGGGGGGGAGGGCGTCCCCGTCGGGGGCGACGTAGAGGGAGAGCTGACCGCAGGCGTTGTTGAGCACCAGGAAGTCGGGCTGCTCGGCGGAGTAAACCCCGCCTCCGAGCT
>JAUTXB010000164.1 GCA_030838245.1 Acidimicrobiaceae bacterium | reverse complement strand
GCAGGAGCAGGCGGATGAAGGTGGTCTTGCCCGACCCCGAGGAACCGACCAGGAAGACGAACTCCCCCTTGTCAATTTCGATCGAGATGTCGCGCAGGGCGACGGTCGATCCCTTGTAGGTCTTGGTGACGTTGTCGAAACGGATCATGAGGGAAGCGTGATGAGAGAGGGGGGTGGTGGAACAAAAGCGGGTCCCATCCGGAGCAAGTGTAACCAACTTGGGTCCCGAACTTGGGCAGCCCCGGTCAGTCTGCCTTTCGTCGCAGCTCAGCCTGCCTGCGCAGCTCTGCTTCCATGAAAGCGTCGAGGTCCCCGTCGAGGACTGATTCGACGTTTCCGGTCTCCTCATTGGTGCGGAGATCCTTCACCAGCTGATAGGGCGCCATGACGTAGGAGCGGATCTGATTTCCCCACGCGTTATCGGCCCGATCGCCCGACAGCGCTTCGAGCTCCGCATCCCGCTCGGCCCGCTGTCGCTCGGCCAGCTTGGCCCCCAGGATCTGCATGGCTTTGGCTTTGTTCTGGTGCTGGCTCCGTTGGTTCTGGCACGACACCACGATCCCGGTGGGCAGGTGGGTGAGCCGAACGGCAGAGTCCGTCTTGTTGACGTGCTGGCCGCCGGCACCCGACGACCGGTAGGTGTCGATGCGGAGGTCCTTCTCGTCGATGTCGACCTCGCCGGACACGTCCTCCAAGAAAGGGACGACATCGAGGGAGGCGAAGCTGGTCTGGCGTCGGTGCTGGGCGTCGAAGGGCGAGATGCGCACCAGGCGGTGTACGCCGCGCTCGGCGGCCAGCAGGCCGAAGGCGTAGCGCCCCTTCACGATGAACGTGGCCGACAGCAGTCCGGCCTCCTGGCCCGGGGTGGCCTCGTCCACTTCGATCTCGAACCCCCGGCGCTCCGCCCACCTCGTGTACATGCGGAGCATCATCTCCGCCCAGTCCTGGGCGTCGGTCCCACCCGCTCCGGCGTGGATCTCGGCCACCGCGTCGAGCTCGTCATGGTCCCCGGCGAACAGCGACCGGAGCTCCAAGGCGCCGAGCCGTCGATCGAGGTCGGCCAGCCCGGCTTCGACCTCGGGACGCTGTGACTGGTCGTCCTCTTCCTCCAAGAGCTCGTACAGCGTGGCCGCGTCGGACAGCATCTCCGACAGGCCGTCGAGCAGCTCGAGGTCCTCTGACACCCGACCCAGCTCGGTGGTCACGCTACGGGCGTTGTCAGGGTCGTCCCAGAGATCGGGAAGCGACGCCGATGCCTCGAGCTCGGCGCGCCTGGCCCGCAGTTGCTCGATGCCCAGATAGTGCTCGGCCACCGACAGGCGCTCGGTGAGCTCGGCCAGACGCGCCGGGATGTCGACGCGCTCGGTATCACCCGCTGGACGGGGGCTGCCAGCGGCCGGCATTCAGGTGGCGCCGTGGCAAAGCTTGAACTTCTTGCCGCTTCCGCACCAGCACGGCTGGTTGCGTCCCACCTTTTCGTGGTCGGACTTCACGATGGGGGCCTGGACCTCGGCCGTATCGGGGGCACGACTGGGCCTGCCATTGGTCCCGGGGCCGTTGGATGCGGGCTCTGCGGACAGCGCCATCTCGGCCTCCATCACCACTTGCCCGGCCAGGGCCGCAGCCATGGGTCCGGCATCTTGGACCGGGTCGTCGGCGGCGAGGTAGTTGGCCTGGCCCAGATCGGGCTCGGGTGCCTGCTCGGTGAGCACCTGGACGTGGAAGATGTACCGCAGGTAGTCATCGGTGATCCCCTCCATGAGCTTCTCGAACATGGCAAAGCTCTCACGCTCCCAGGCCACCAGCGGGTCCTGGTTGCCCATGGCCCGGAGGTTGATGCCCTCTCGGAGGTAGTCCATGTCGGCCAAGTGGTCGCGCCACCGCTGGTCGATGATCTGCAACATGACGTCCCGCTCGAGCTGGCGGGCCGTCTCCTCGCCCCCGGGCAGGCTCTCGTCCCGCTCGGCGTACAGCTCGAGGGCCTCGGTCACCAGGCTCTCGGTCACCTGTCCGGTGGTGGTGGCCTCGTCCAGGTCCTCGGCCACGAACTTGGTCGGGAAGTACTGGGTCACCTCGGTAATCAGGCGGGGCAGGTCCCACTCCTCGACGTAGTCGCTGGGGCACGCCTCGGCCACCAGGGCGATCATGGTCGACTCGACGAGCTCCAGGGTTTCGTCACGAAGGTCCTCGCCCTCGATGATCTGCAGCCGCCGCTGGTAGATGACCTTGCGCTGCTTGTCCATGACCTTGTCGTACTTCAGGACGTCCTTGCGGGTCTCGGCGTTGCGACCTTCGACGGTGTTCTGGGCCCGCTCGATGGCCTTGGTCACCATCTTGGCCTCGATGGGGACCTCGTCGGGGAGGGCCCGGTTCATGACCCAGCTCATGGCGTTGGTGGCGAAGAGGCGCATGAGGTCGTCCTCTAAGGAGAGGAAGAAGCGGCTCTCGCCCGGATCGCCCTGGCGGCCGGCGCGGCCCCGGAGCTGGTTGTCGATCCGGCGGCTCTCGTGGCGCTCGCTGCCCAAGACGTAGAGCCCGCCGGCGGCCAGCACCTCGTCGCCCTCTTTGGCACACGACTCCTCGAACCGGGCCTGGGCGGCGGCCAGGGCCGCCTTCCCCTCGTCGGACTCGATGTCCAGTCCCTCGGCCCTCGCCTGGTGGAGGGCCAAAAGTTCGGGATTCCCGCCCAGAATGATGTCGACGCCTCGACCGGCCATGTTGGTGGCTACGGTCACCCCGCCGACTCGGCCGGCCTGGGCCACGATCTCGGCCTCCCGGAAGTGCTGCTTGGCGTTCAGCACCTCGTGGGGAATCCCCTTCTTCTCGAGCAGGCGGGACAACTGCTCGGACTTGGACACCGATGCCGTGCCCACCAGGACGGGCTGGCCGGTGGCGTGTCGCTCGGCGATGTCGTCGACCACCGCGGCGAACTTGGCCTCCTCGGACTTGTAGATGAGGTCGGAGGCGTCGGCCCGGATGAGCGGCTTGTTCGTGGGGATCGGCACTACCGGCAGCGAATAGGTGTTGGCGAACTCCGACGCCTCGGTCTCGGCCGTGCCGGTCATGCCGGCCAACTTCTCGTAGAGGAGGAAGTAGTTCTGGAGGGTCACGGTGGCCCAGGTGTGGTTCTCCTCTTTGATGCGCACCCGCTCCTTGGCTTCGACCGCCTGGTGCAGGCCGTCCGACCACCGGCGGCCGTCCAGGGTGCGACCGGTGAACTCGTCGACGATCTTCACCTCGCCCTGGTCGATCAAGTAGTCCTTGTCCCGGCGGTAGAGCTCCTTGGCCAGGAGGGCCTGGGTGAGGTGGTGGACGTGGTTGACAGCCACGGCGTCGTAGAGGTTGCTGACCCCGAGCTGGCGCTCCACCTTCTCGATGCCTGACTCGGTGGGGACGACGATCTTCTTCTCCTCGTCGACCTCGTAGTCGTCTTCGGCCCGCAGCGTTCGAACGATCCCGGCGAACTGGTAGTAGAGCTTGGCCGACTCGGCCGCCGGCCCCGAGATGATCAGGGGGGTCCTGGCCTCGTCGATGAGAATCGAGTCCACCTCGTCGACGATGGCGTAGTGGTGCCCGCGCTGGACCATGGCGTCCTTGGAACGGGCCATGTTGTCGCGCAGGTAGTCGAACCCGAACTCGGTGTTGGTCCCGTAAGTCACGTCCGACCCGTAGGCCAAGCGCTTGGCCGCCGGGTCGTCGACGTCGGGCCCGACCCGGCCCACGGTGAGGCCGAGGAAGTTGTGCAGGCGACCCATCCACGCCGCGTCCCGCGTGGCCAGGTAGTCGTTGACGGTGACCAAGTGGACACCGTTGCCGGCCAGAGCGTTCAGGTACACGGGAAGGGTGGACACCAACGTCTTCCCCTCGCCCGTCTTCATCTCGGCGATCCACCCGAAGTGAAGGGCCATGCCCCCCATCAGCTGGGCATCGAAGTGCCGCTGGCCCAAGACCCGCCACGCGCCCTCACGGACCACGGCGAAGGCCTCGACCAACATGTCCTCCAGGGTCTCGCCATCGGCATAGCGCTGGCGAAACACGTCGGTGGCCGCTCGCAGCTCGGCGTCCGAGCGCGCCTCCATCTCCGGCTCCAGGTCGTTGACGAGGGGGACCAGCTCGGCCAGCCGACGGACCTTCTTCCCTTCGCCCGCGCGGAGAACCTTGGTGAAGACACTCATAGGCCACCTATTCTACCGATCAGCCCCTCCCCGGCGGTCTCGGAGGGCCTGTTCACCCGGTGCGGCTATGCGGTGCGCACCTTGGGTCGCTGCATGGCTCGGGCCGCGGCACCCGAGGTCCGACCCTGATGGGAGTTGATCAGCCTCCCCTTGGTCTTCTCGAGCTGGTGCTCCAGCTTGACCGCCACCCGGTCCACGGCAGCCAGGGCCTCGGGGGCAGCCGCTCGGGCTCGGACGACTCGTCCGTGGCCGGTCATGATGACCTCGCAGATCTCGCTGTCCACGATTCGGCGATTGTGCTCCTCGCTGAAACGCACCTCGGCCCGCTCGAGACCCGGGCAGTACCGGCCCAGCCGGCCTACCTTCTCCTCGACGAGTGCCCGTAATGCATCAGGCACGATCCTGCGGCCATTCGCGATGACAACGTCCACTTGCTCGCCCTCCTGTGTTGGGAACTGCTGCGTGGTTCGAAATGCTGGGTCGGCCGGTCCTCCCGATCGGTCATGACGTGGATGGGACGTGTGGGCTACGTGCGGCTGACCTGGTCTTTGACCCCACACTCGCCTGCAGTGGGAATGGCGGCCCGGCACCGGTGGCTCCCTGACCGCGCTGCGGTCGACAACCCGGCGGCACCGTGTACGGCACGCGTCACCCCATCTCCGCTCGTCCCCGAGAGTCGGGAACGCCGCGGGCAGGTCTTACTCCTAAGCCGCACCATGCTCGGCAACCATGAGTTGCCTTACGTGGGTCGTTTTGCCTGCGACTGGCTTCGACTTGCAACCACAGACCCGCACGTAGCTCACGCGTGGAGCTTACGCCTCCGCTGAACGAGATGACGGGCGGGTTCCCCGAGTTCACCAGCTCGCCACTCCCCCGACACACAGTGGCAACAGAGACGCCGTCCCGCCAGGCACTGTGGCAACGGGTCCCGGCTCTCGGCGCCCGGAGGAACCCGGGCTCACGTCTCTCGCAACCGCCGCTTGATCTCGTCGAGGACCGGGATCGGGCCGGGATCGATCTCCTCGCGGGACGCCAGGTGCAACGACACGAAGTCCCCGACCAGAGCCAGGTCGAAGAGCTGGGCCAGATCCCCCTCCCCCGCCGCCCGGACTTCGATGAGGTCGGCCATCACCTCCCGCAGGACGTCGGCCACCAGCGCAAATCGCCGGGTCACCTGGGGATGTTCGGCGTCGTGGCGAAGGTTGACCAAGGTGATGACCTGGCGGGTCACATCGCCCTGCTGGCCCCAGCCGGCCACTTCGTTGTGGCACAGCTCCGGGTAGACGGCGAAAAAGGCTGGCGATTTGGCGTTCTCGTTTATCTGGGTCTTCCACCGCAGTGCGGCAGCGGCCCCGAGCGCCTCGGAGCTGTGCACCAGCGGCATGGTCCGCCCGATCCGGCGAGCCAGGTCCTCGGCCACGCTCTTCGGCCGCACCAGCTCGTCACGTCGCCGCTTCAGTTGGTCGACGGCCTGGGCCACCCAGTGTCCCGCCCCCGGGAACAGCCCGATCTCCTCCAACACGACGAGCGGGGGAACGGACATGGCACCGAGGGCGGCGCGGGGCTGGGGGATGCCGGTCGGCACCGGGACGACGGGGACCCGCCACTCCTCGGCCAGGCGAACCAGCTCGCCCCCTCCCGAGACGACGACCAGGGCTGCCCCCGACTCGTAGGCCAGCCCGGCTGCCTCGAGCGTCTCTTCGGTATTGCCCGAGAACGACAAGGCGAAGACCAGCGATCCGGCGCCCACGAAGTCGGGTGGCTGATAGCCCTTGACCACCGACACCGGTACGGCCATGAAGGGTGCGGCCGCGGCGGCCAGCACGTCGCCGGCGATGCCGCTCCCACCCATGCCCAGGACCACGACGTTCTCGACCCGGTCGCGACCGGGAAGCCCGCCCAGGCCCCGGGCGCCGGCGACGGCGTCGGCCACCTGTTCGGGAAGTCCGGCCGTGGCCCCCCACATGTCGAGGGTGTCGACGGGAAGCGGGCTGGAGCTCTCGCCGTCAGCCGCCACGCCGGCCGGACCGTTCACCCGCCGGCTTTCTCCTGTGTAGCGGTCGCCCCTCCGGCGTCGGCTTTGGCCATGAGGCGGGCGTGCTCCTCGTCGGACACCGCGGTGGCCTCGTCGATGAGCATGACGGGAATGCCGTCACGAACCTCGTAGCTCCGGTGCAAGCGGGAGTTGTACAAGCGGTCCTCGTCGGCAAAGTAGAGCAGTGGGCCTTTGTCCTCGGGACAGGCCAGCACGCCGAGCAAGAGTGGGTCGAGCGACATGGTCACGGTTCTCCTTGGTTGGTTGCGTGCTGCCCGGCTCTGTGGCGCCGAGCGGCCGGCCTCGCTCCGGTGGACACGGCCTAGGCGCCCGTGATGCGAGAGACGTCGGCCAGGATCTCGTCGACGTGGCGCTGGCACTCCTCGTCGGTGGGCGCTTCCACGTTGAGGCGCAACAGCGGCT
>JAUTXB010000050.1 GCA_030838245.1 Acidimicrobiaceae bacterium | reverse complement strand
GTTCCCATACCGGGAGCCATGGGGGCCCCCGAAGCCTTGGTGGTTGCGGGGCTGGCCGCCGCGGGCGTGGACCGGGTCAACGCCGTGGCCGCAGCCGCGTCTTACCGGCTCCTCACCTATTGGCTGCCGACCATTCCCGGTGCGCTGGCCGCACGCAACCTCAAGCGCCACGGTCTTCTGTAGCGCGGCGGACCACTCAGGCGGCCTCGCCGACGCACAGGGACTGTTCGCCCTTGTCGTGGGTGTCGCCCGGATCGACTGAGCACCAGCCGGGCTCACCCGTCTGGTGACGGACGTCCTGTCGGGCGTTCGGTTTAGTTCGTTCGGTTCGTTCGGTTCGTTCGGTTCGTTCGGTCATGGTGTGCAACTTTCTTGTTCCCATTTCAGGGATGTTCGAGGGGTGAGAGGTCTCTTGTCGGGACCTGTATTTGCCGATCGACTGTGGAAACGGCCCGGGTGCATCGGTTCAGTGTTGATTGATGCCGGTGTGTGGAGTGTCGGTCGATGCAGGGTTGGTGCAAATAGAAAAGAGCCGCTTCCAATGAAGCGGCTCTTCGACGGTTCCAGTCCTGTGCGGGCTGGTTACTACGTCGAAAGAGCCTGCTGACCGGCCTTCGAGCGATGCGAGGTCGCCGATCCGGCGAGTACGGACGATCGTGCGGCATGGCGAGCGTCAAGCTCGTCGACCTCCCGGCAGAACCGGATCGCACACACCTCCGTCGCACGCATAGGAAATAGTGTATCGAGAACTGTCGGCTCCATAAATCGGGACGAACCTGACCAACATGTACGCCTTGATCGCCCGCCGGGGCTGACCGCGGTCCCGAGCTGTGCGGGACACCACAGCTAGCGTTGCCCGGTGGCCCGATTCTTCGCCGACATCACCCCGCTGCGGCGACACAGGCAGTTTCGCCGACTGTGGTTGGGGCAGGTGGTGTCGGGCATGGGAAGCCAGCTCACCATCGTGGCCGTTTCCTACCAGGCATACCGCCTGTCCCACTCGACCCTGGTCGTTGGCTTGATCGGCCTGGGGCAGCTGGTGCCCTTGCTGGCCGGCGCCATCTGGGGCGGGGCGTTGGCCGACGCCTTCGACCGTCGCAAGGTGTTGGTAGTGACCCAGCTGGCCATGGCGGCCGCCAGTGCCGGACTGGTGGTCAACGCTGCGTTCCCTCATCCGGCCGTGTGGCCACTGTTCGTGTGCACGGCGGCGGCCGCCGGGTTCCAAGGAGTGGACTGGCCGGCCCGACGGGCCGCGCTGCCCATGCTGGTGCCGCCCGAGGACATGACCGACGCCATCGCCCTCCAGACGATGATCCAGCAGCTCGCCTTGGTAGTGGGGCCGGCCGTCGCCGGTGTGGCCATCGCCGAGATCGGACTCAGCGCCGTATTCGGCATAGACGTGGCCACCTTCGCCGTGGCCCTGGTCGTCGCTGTGCTGTTGCCGGCGCTGGTGCCCAAAGGGGGCGGGACCCCAATGGGCCTGAAGTCGATGGCCGACGGCTTCCGGCATCTCAAGGGGCAGCGGTTGTTGGCGTCGACCTACCTGATCGACCTCAACGCCATGATCTTCGGCATGCCCCGGGCCGTCTTTCCGGCTCTTGGAACCGAGCTGTTCGGCGGCGGGGCCGGGGTGGTGGGGCTGCTCTATGCCGCCCCCGGTGCCGGGGCGCTGCTCGGCTCGTTCGTCACCGGCTGGTGCTCGCGGGTCCGCCGACAGGGCCGAGCCATCGCCGCGTGCGTGGTGGTGTGGGGAGGATCGATCGCCCTGGTCGGAGTCATCCCCGTGTTGTGGATCGGGCTGGGGCTCTTGGCCCTGGCCGGGGCGGCCGACGTGATCTCGGCCGTCCTCCGACAAGCCGTGCAACAGCGCACCGTCCCCGATCACCTGCAAGGAAGGCTGTCGGGCACGTTCTTTGCCGTAGTGGCCGGCGGACCCCGCCTGGGCGACGCCGAGACCGGGCTGGCCGCCGAGCTCGGCGGCGCTCAATTCGCGGTGTGGTCGGGCGGCCTCGCCTGTGTGGTGGGGGTGGCCGTGCTGTTGTGGCGGGTGCCCGTCCTTTGGCGCGACGACGGCGGTGGCCGGCTGTTGACCTCCTCGCAGACGACTGAGGCCGTTGCCGAGGCCACCAGCGAGCTCGGCGAAGGCGAACCCTTGTAGATCATTGGGCACAGCCGGCCGTCTGCATCCGCAGTCTTCCCCCCAGCTCGGTGGGCGCCGATACGCTTCGTCCCGACGCGGAGTGGGTAGGGATCAGCATCGCCTGCATCCTGGCGGCGGCAGAGAGGACTTTCTGTGACAGGTGACGGAAACGAGGTCACTCCGGGGTGGTACCCGGACCCCTCCGGCCAGCACGCATGGCGATGGTGGGATGGGCAGCGATGGACCGAACACGCATCGACGCCCGCGGGAGCGCCCGTTCCGGCACAACCGACCATGCGTCTGGTGTCGCCGTACGCGGCATTCGAGAACGAACACTCCTCGATGCCGTGGGCCAAGCGGGCGATTCTTGTCTACATGGCCTTCATCGTGGTCGGTGCGGGAATCATGTGGGCGGTGGAGCCTGCCCTGCATACGTACTATGCACAGTTTCGGCTGCGCCTGGAGCACCCGGGCGCAGGGACATCGTTTCCCCACCTGAACCTGCCCGTGGGGTACCGAGTCTTCACAGGCCTCGAGGGGCTGGTGAACGCGGCCGGCTTCATCCTCTTCTTGGTCTGGCAGCATCGGACGGCCTCGACGGCGCGCGCCCTCGGCTACCCGGCCCGCCGAAGTCCGGCGCTCGGAGTGGGCGGATGGTTCATCCCTGTCTGCTTTCTTTGGTTTCCCTACCAAGCGATCCGGGATTGCCTGCCGCCCGGCCATCCCGAACGGCGCATGGTGCTCCATATGTGGCTCTGGTACGTGGCCTTCACGTGCGTAGGTCTTGTCGCGGCCAGCGTCTCGTACTTCGGCCCGACGACAGTGGGTGTGGCATTGCAGAACGTCGGCGCCTTGGCCGCGGCCATCTACGCCTACTTCGCCTTCAAGGTGGTGGGTGTCATCTACAACACCCACCACCAGACCCTGTACCCCTACGAGCCGACCGCTCCCGACGGCACGGGCCCGGCGATGGGACCCACCTCTTACTGAGGCGATCGTTTAGGGTCCCGGCGATGCGCGGCAGCGGGCCACCACTGGGCTGAAGTGGAACCCAGGTTCCGCTCTTGGTACGATGCACGAACCGGAGCCACCACTCCGCTCTGATCCCCACCCCGCCGACCCACCAGACGCAAGGACCGCAACCGTGACGACCGACACCGCGCCATCGCTGGCCGCGCGCTCTCATTTCAAAGCGACTTTCTCGGTGCTCCTCATCGGGATCATCGCTTACGGGCTGTTGCAGTCGCTGGTGCTACCCGTCCTTCCCACCATCCAGCACGATCTCCACACATCGCAGAGCACGGTCACCTGGGTGCTGACCGCCTACCTCTTGACGGCCTCGATCTTCACGCCGATCCTCGGTCGCCTGGGCGACATGATGGGCAAGCGGCGCGTGCTGGTGGCGACGTTGGTGATCCTGGCCGTCGGCACGGTGGTAGCGGCCATGGCCTCGTCGATCGGGGTCTTGATCGTCGGCCGGGCCATCCAGGGTGTCGGCGGCGGGGTCCTCCCGCTGGCTTTCGGGATCATCCGGGACGAGTTTCCCCCCGACAAGGTGACCACCGGCGTCGGGTTCACCGCTGCCATCGTGGCCGTCGCCGCCGGTGCCGGCATCGTGTTGGCCGGCCCCATCGTCTCCCACCTCAACTACCACTGGTTGTTCTGGATCCCACTGTTCATGATCGCCGTCGCCACCGTGGCCACCCATTTCTTCGTCCCCGAGTCGCCGGTCCGCAGCCCGGGGCGCGTCAGTTGGGGCGCGGCCGTCCTGCTCTCGGGCTGGCTGGTGGCGTTGCTCCTTGCCGTCAGCCAGGGCCCGTCGTGGGGGTGGGCATCGCCGTCGGTGATCGGGCTGGGCGCCGCGGCCGTGGTACTGGCCGTGCTGTGGGTCCAAGTCGAGATCCGCTCGAAGAACCCGCTGGTCGATATGCACATGATGCGGGTACCGGCGGTATGGACCAACAACTTGGTGGCCTTCTTGTTCGGCATGGGCATGTACGCGGTGATGGTGTTCATCCCCGAGTTCGTCCAGACCCCGGCCTCGGCCGGCTACGGGTTCTCGGCCAGCATCATCCAGTCCGG
>JAUTXB010000101.1 GCA_030838245.1 Acidimicrobiaceae bacterium | reverse complement strand
ACATCGTGGTCAACAACGCCGGCATCCTCCGGGACCGGGTCATCGTGAACCTGTCCGAGGAGGACTGGGACGCCGTGCTGGCCGTGCACCTCCGGAGCACGTTCCTCACCACCCGGACGGCCGCCCGTCACTGGCGGGAGCGGGCCAAGGCCGGGCATGAGAACAGCGCTCGGGTCATCAACACCTCGTCGGTGTCGGGGCTGTTCGGCAACATCGGGCAGAGCAACTACGGCGCGGCCAAAGCGGCCATTGCCGCCTTCACCATCATCGCCTCCCGTGAGTTCGACCGCTACGGCATCACCGTCAACGCCATCTCGCCGGCCGCCCGGACCCGGATGATCACGCCGGGGGGCCAGGAGCGGATGAGCGCGGCGGCCACCGACGACTTCGACCCGTATGCTCCCGAGAACGTGGCTCCGCTGGTGGCCTGGTTGGCCAGCCCGGACTCGGCCGGGGTCACTGGACGGGTGTTCAACGTCAGCGGCGGTCGCATCAGCGTGCTCGAGGGCTGGAACGAAGGACCGACGGTCGACAAGGGTGCTCGGTGGGAGCCCGAGGAGCTCACGGCCATCCTTCCCGACCTGGTGGCCAAGGCGGCCCCCAACGTCGATCTACGCGCGGGCTCGTAGCTTCGGGCTCTCGCCCCCGAACAGTGACCGCTGGATGAACTCGGCCAGGCCGAGAGCCAGCTCGTCCGAGCTGACCAGCAGCTGACCGCGGAACATCGCCCGGTTTGCTCCCTCGATCAGGGCGTAGATGGCCAACGCGGCGATCTGGGGATCCACGTCGCTGGCCCCGGTGGCCCGCACCCGATCGCCGATCAGTGCGGTGTTGCGGGCCAGCCGGCGAAGCGAATCGGTGCTCACCCTGGTGTGGGTACCGGCCTGGAGCGCCTCGCTCACCGCCTGCAGCATGGCCCCGTGCGCCTGGAACTTCTGGCACACCACCTCGAGCCAGTCGGCGAGGACGGCCAAGCCCTCCTCGCCCGCCTCGAAGGGGGGCACGGCGCCCAACGCCGGTTCGAGGTCCCGGCTGACGTCGGTCATGGCCGCCGACAGGAGGTCGTCCTTGTCGGCAAAATGGAGATAGACGGTGCCGTGGGCGGTACCGGCCCGCTTGGCGATGCGGGCCATGCTGGCACCGTGGTACCCGTAGGATGCGAACTCGGAGACGGCGGCGTCGAGCAGTTTGGCGATGGTCCGTCGACCATGGGCTCGGGTGGTCCGGCTGGCTACGGTCAGGCTCCAGCGGCCCGACTCCGGCGACGTCTCGGGTGGCTCGCGAACCTCGGGCACCACTTTCTTCGTCACGCGGCCTCCGCGGTATGTCGTTGTTCCACCGTTGCCCGCCGTGGCCCCGTCAACCACCAGCGCGGGTCCGAGGGAGGCCCAACCCGGCCTCGGCGATGATACTCCGGTGGATCTCGCTGGTACCGGCATAGATCCGGGTCACCTGGCTGTGGCGATAGGCGTGCTCGATCTTGGTCAGGGTCTCGTCACCCAGCCCTCGACCCCGTTGCAGCGACGCCGGTCCGAACACGTCGAGGATCTCGCTCGTGGCCCGAGAGAACGCCTCCGAGGAATAGACCTTGGCCATCGACCCCTCGACCAGGGGCCGCTGGCCCACCTGGTGCATCCAGCCGGCGCGCATGCCTAGCAGATCGGACATCTCGGCCTCGACGGCGGCCTGAGCCAGCCGGGCCCGCACACTCGAGTCGTCGATGAGCCGAGAGCCATCGGCACCGGGCCGCGAGGCCTGTTCGACCGCCACGGCCAGCACCTCGAGCGTCTCGCCGGCGTAGCTGCCCGAATGCTCGAGCTCGAGGGCGGCCGAGGCCACCGACCAACCCTGGTCCACCTCACCGACCCGCAGGCTGTCGGGGATGCGCACCCCTTCGTAGGTGGTGATGTTCGTCCGCTCGCCCCCCAACGTCTTGACTTCGGAGATCGAGAACCCGGCCGACGTGGTGGGGACCAGGAAGGTGGTCAGGCCCCGGTGCTTCTTCGCGTCGGGGTTGGTCCTGGTCAACAAGAACACGTAGTCCGCCACCTGGGCCAGGGTGGTGAACATCTTCTCGCCGTCGATCACCCATTCGTCGCCGTCGCGCATCGCCCGGGTGCGGGCGGCGGCGGCGTCGGACCCCGAGTCGGGCTCGGTGTAACCCAAGGCGATGACCACCTCGCCGCGCACAGCCCGCTTCATGATCGTCTCCTTTTGCTCGGGTGTCCCGAACATTCGGAGCGTGGCCGCGATGAGCATGGTCGTACCGATGGCGTCCATCGGGGCATCGGCATGGCGCAGCTCCTGGTTGAGGGCGACCTGCTCCAGCCAGTTTCGACCGCTGCCCCCCTCCTCCACCGGCCAGCCGGCGGCGATCCAGCCGCGGGCGCCCAGGGCCCGGGCGAAGTCAGCGTCGTAGTACGTACCGGTCTCGGCCATGCGCTCGTGGATGTCCGAGTTCAGGTTCTCAGCCAGGAACTCTCGCACATCCTTACGGACGGCTTCTGCCTCGGCGCCCAAGTCGAAATCCATGTCGTTCCCTTCTCTACACGGCCGCCGGCAACCGCGGCGCGCCCCACAGCAGGTCGGCTACGGCCTCGAGCTCCTTGCGGTGGTCCCCCACCTGCAGCGACCACGCCTTGACTCGACGGAAGTACAGCTGAATGTCGTACTCGAGCATGAACCCGTACCCGCCGTGAAAATGGAGTACCTCGTCGACTGCCTTTTGGGCGGTTTCGTCTGCTCCCACGTAGGCCATCTGGGCCAGTGGGCGCCACCGATCGGAACGGGAGTCAATGGCCCAGGCCGCCTTGCGGGTCAACAGCTGCGCCCCGTCGAGGGCGGTGGCGGCATCGGCCAACCGGTGGGCGATGGTCTGGAACGAGGCGATGGGGACGCCAAAGGCGTGCCGGTCGGTGGTGTAGGTCACCCCGATCTCCACGGCGCGCTTCCCGGCCCCGACCGATTGGGCGGCAACCAGGCAGTGCCATTCCAAGACGGCATCGGCGAAGGCGGCCACCGCCTCTGGCCCGGCAGCCAGTTCGATTGCGTCCGCGGTGATCTGTCGATCAGCCACGGGCAGGGCGCCCAGATTGCGGGGGAACGGCATGGGCTGGTCACCTCGCTGGGCAATGATCCGGTCGCCGTCGCGGGCCACCACCACGTCGGCGACCAGCCCGGCCGGCACCCAGCCGAGCCGGCCATCAGCGGCGGGCCGGGGGCTCAGGGTCACCGGCTCTCCTGAGGCCAGCACCTCAGCGAGGACCTGGCGGGCCGGATCGGTGTCCAACACGGCCAGCAAGCGGGTGGCGGCCATGGACTCAGCCAGGGGCAACGGAGCCACGTAGGCACCGATCACTTCGTTCACCAGGACCGCATCGAGAAAGAGGCCGTCCGCTCCGCCGAGGTTCTCGGGCAGGGACATGTCGACGCCGCCGAGCCCGCCCACCCGAGCCCACAGCCCAGCGGAGAAGCCGGTCTCCTCGCTGGCGCGAACGACCTCGGTGGTGCACTCACGTTCGAACAACCCGCGGTACGCGCTCTGGAGTTGCTCTTGCTCATTCGAGAGCCCGAGATCGAACATCGACCCTCCTCTGATTGCTCGTGGCCAAGCATAGCTAAAGGTGACAACTACGTCTACAATGCGCGTTCTCCGACCTCGTCCAGCCGCCCTGTGCGATCGACACCGGAGGTCGTGCCCCCGGTGTCGATCCCTTCCGCCCGGGCGCTACATGGAACGTTTTAGTCAGGTTGTGTATCTTGCCATGACGTCCGTCGGCACCGGCACAAACCTCAGGGGGAAACCATGACCAGTACATCCCAGCCGACCCTCGGGTTCGGCATGCAGCTCCCGATCCAGTCGCGCTCCAAGCTGTACCGCGAGCCCTGGGAGGACGGGGCGGGGCGGGACGAGCTGGCCGCCATCGCCCAGGCCGCCGACCAGGCGGGCTTCTCCTACATCGCCGTCTGTGATCACGTGGCCATTCCCAGAGACAAGGCCGAGACCATGCAGACAGCCTGGTACGACACGGTGGCCACGCTCGGCTGGCTGGCCGCCCTCACCACCGATGTACGGCTCCTGTCGCATGTGTTCATCCCGGCCTACCGCCACCCGCTGGTCACGGCCAAGTCGTTCATGACGCTCGACCACCTCTCGGGCGGACGGGTCATCCTCGGGGTCGGCGCCGGTCACGTGGAGGCCGAATTCGACGCGCTGGGCGTACCCTTCGCCGAGCGGGGTCGCATCACCGACGATGCCGTCGACGTGATCCGGGCCGCATTCGACGACGAGTTCCCCGACGTCGACACCGACCGCTTCTCGGTGCACGGCGTCGGTCAGTCGCCCCGGCCTACCCAGGCCCACCTACCTATCTGGGTCGGAGGGTCGTCGCGCCCGGCGTTACGCCGAGCGGCAGAACGAGGTGACGGCTGGCTGCCCCAGGGACCACCCCCCGAGGGCATGGAGTCGGCCATCAAATTTCTCGTCGAGCGACGGGCAGAGCTGGGACGAACCCAGGCCTTCGACATCGGCGGCTTCGCCATGCCGCTCTACATCGGGACGCCGGACTGGGACCTCGGGCCCCACTCCGTGTCGGGATCGCCCGATCAACTGGCCGAGCAGCTCCGACAGTGGGGATCGGTGGGTGCTTCCCACCTACAGATTCGCCTACGGAGCCGCAGTGTCGACGAGCTGGTCGACCAGATCGGAGCATTCGGGGCCGAGGTCATCCCGCTGACCCGGTGAACATGACCGGCGCGGCTACTTGACGATGGCGCCACCGTCGGTGGGCCGCTGCACCCGGGGACGTACAGGACCTCATCGGAGACCAGCCACAGCACGGCCGGTGGATCGGGCGCTTTGGTAGTCGCAGCACCGCCTTTCCCCTGGTCATCACGGCCCCCGCGAACGTCGTTCGGATAGAGTGCGTGCGATGGGGAGAGAAGTGCGCTCAGAAAAGGGTACGAGCACCTCCGTGTCGCCACCCCGCCAGGACCAGGACTTGCGCACCCGCCTGCTCGAGGCCGGCCAACGCGTCTTCGCCGAGACCGGGTACGCCGGGACCCGGGTGGACGACATCATCGAAGCGGCCAACACGTCCCGGGCCACGTTCTACCGGTACTTCAAGAGCAAGAACGCGCTCTTCACCGAGCTGAGCCGGATCTGCTTTGTCGATATGCGCGTGACCACCCGGGCCATTGCGTCGGTGACGCCCGGGGACGAGGCGCGGGGTCAACTGATCGAGCTCTTGAAGCATTGGCGGGACCTGCTCGATTCGCACGGCGGCGTGATCCGCGCCTGGTTCGAACGGGACGCAGTCCCCGATTCGACCATCTCGGGCGAGGCGACGAAGGCATTCGACGCGCTCTTCGAAGAGCTTCTGACCCCGATCTTGGCGGCCAAGACCGGGTCGCGGGTCCACCCCGAGGTGCAAGCGGCACTGCTGTTCATCCTGATCGACCGGTCCTACAGCTACGTCACCTCGCGACAGTCCCAAGTCAACCCCGATCGCCTGGCCCCTACGCTCGCCACCATGATCGAACGGTCGTACCTCGGGGCCAGCGCCCGACCGCAGGGCCGGCGCCTCCGCATCGCACCCCAATGAGCTGAACGGCGCGGTTCACGCCGGCCAGACGATGCTCTGCAGTTCGCTGTAGGCCTCGATGCCGAAACGGGTCCCGTCCCGACCGACGCCGCTCATCTTGAACCCACCAAAGGGGGTGTGCGGACTCCGACCGGTGGTGTTGATGCCGACGTTGCCGGCTCGGAGCCGGCGCGCCACTTGATAGGCACGAGCGGTGTCGGTCGAGAACACGTAGTCATAGAGCCCGTACGAGCTGTCATTGGAGATGGCAATCCCCTCTTCCTCGTCGTCGAAGGGCACCACCACGATCACGGGCCCGAACACTTCCTCTCGTACCACGTACATGTCGTTGGTGCACTCCGCCAACAGGGTGGGGGCAACGAAGAACCCCCGTTCGAGATGCTCGGGGCGTCGGCCATCGACCACGATGTGTGCGCCGTCTTTCTCGCCCGAGGCGATCATGGATTCGACCCGGTCACGATGGGCTCGAGAGATCACCGGGCCGACCACGGTCGAGGGGTCGAGCGGGTCGCCCGTGGTCAGCATGCCTGCCGCGGCGGCCAGCCCGTCCACCAGCTCCTGATACACCGACCGATGAACGACCACCCGAGTGGGCGCCGTGCAGATCTGCCCGGAGTGGAAGGCCCACACACTCATGATGTTGCGCACGGCCACGGGGACGTCGGCGTCGGCCAGGACCAGCGCCGCGCCCTTCCCCCCCAGCTCCATGAGCAACCGCTTCATGGTCTTGCCACCGGCCTCGAAGATCTTCGCCCCGACCACCGAACTTCCGGTGAAGCTGATCATGTCGACATCGGGCGAGTCGACCAATGCCGCCCCGACCTCGGGGCTCGACCCGGTGAGCAGGTTCACCACTCCAGGAGGGAACCCCACTTCGTCGAGCACTCGGACCAGCTCGATGCTGCCCAGCGGGTCCTGGGGGGCCGGCTTGATCACGACGGTGTTCCCCATGGCCAGGGCAGGCCCGATCTTGCCGGCGGTGTTGGTGAGGGGGAAGTTGTAGGGGGTGATGCATCCGACCACGCCCACCGGCTGGCGGGCGGCCACCGCCCCCATCAGGGCCCCCGGGGCGAGGGGCGACGTGGCACTCTCACTGGGGAGCAACGGGATGTCCCAGTTCCGGAGGGCCAGCTCGGCGTTCTCGAACAGGCGATTGGTGCATCCGGGCACCTGGGCGCCGGCCGCCACCGACTGCACTGCACCGGTCTCGGCCTGGACCAGCGGCACGATGTCAGCTTCGCGTTCCCGCCACAACTCCGCCGCCGCCCGCAACAAGGCGGCCCGCTCGTACCGTGAGGTCTGCGACCACGAGCCGAACGCCTCTTTGGCCGCGGCCACCGCGTCAGCCGTGTCCTGGAGCGAGGCCTCGGGGGCCTCGCCCACCACCTCTTCGGTCGCCGGGTTGATGATCGAGTAGGTGCCCTCCTTCGGGGTGACCCAGTCCCCCCCGATCCGGAGCTTCCACTCCTCGTGTGTCCGTGCAATCGTCATTTGTTCTCGCCTTCCTCTCCCCCATCGGTCGCGGGTATCCGGGACCGGAGCTTGGCCTTGATGATCTTGCCGGTCGAGGTGCGAGGAAGCTCGTCGACCAGGAAGATCTCCTCGGGCACCTTGAACTTAGCCAGGTGTTCACCGACGTAGCCCTGGATGGAGGCGACGTCGGGCTCGGGGTGCTCGTCGGCGGCCACGACAAAAGCCACCACCCGCTCGCCCAGCACGGCGTCCGGCTTTCCCAGGACGGCGGCGTCGGCCACGTGGGGGTGGAGCCGCATCACCCCTTCGATCTCGAGGGACGAGATGTTCTCGCCCCCGCGCCGGACGATGTCCTTTTTCCGGTCGACGAAGAAGAAATACCCGTCCTCGTCGAAGTAGCCGAGGTCGCCGGTATGGAACCAGTCGGCGTCGATCACCGCCGCCGTGGCCTCGTCGTCTTTGAGGTAGCCGTCGAAAGAGATCGTGCCCAGGCCGAACACCACCTCCCCCTCCTCGTTGGGCGCGGCGACCGTTCCGTCGTCTTTCAGGATGGTCATGGTGGAGTCGGGGAAGCGCCGGCCGGCCGACCCGGGTTTACGGACCTCGTCGAGCCGGGTGTAGGTGCCCAGTCCGGCCTCGGTCATGCCGTACCAATCGATGACCGGGGCCCCGAAGCGCTCTTCGATGATGGGAGCGGTCCGCGAGGCACCCAGGGCGATCATGACCCGGAGGTTGTGGCGCTTCTCGGGAAGGCTCTCGGGCCGGCCGAGCAGGATGTTGACGATGGGCGAGAGGGTGAACAGGAAGGTCGGCCGGTAGAGATCGACCAGCTTCCAGAACCGGGTGCCCGAGAAGCGACGGGTGAAGACAACACTGGCCCCGTAGATCAGCGCCACCATCAGCCCACCCATCCCGTTGCCGTGGAAGAACGGGGTCACCACGATGCCCCGGTCCTTGGCGGTGATGCCGAACATCTCCTCGTAGTCGATCCCGGGCTGGTCGGTGACCTGGTTGATCACCGCCTTGGGGCGGCCGGTGGTCGTCCCCGAGGTGTACATGATGTGCTCGGCGAACTCGAACTCCTCGGTGGGAAGCCCCTTGCGCGGGTCCTCGGGTGCGCCCTCGATGAGGGCGGCGTAGGAGACCGAGCCGGGGGCTACCGGCTCATCGCCGTCGGGGATGGCGATGACATGGCGGAGCCGGGCCAGGTCGGCCTTCAAGGCGACGACCCGGCCGGCCAGCTCGCCGTCGCAGATGACCGCGCTCGACTCTGAGTGCTCGAGAATGAACGAGACCTCCGAATCCGTCCACTCGGGATTGCCGGACACGCACCGCAGTCCGGCCGCTCCGACACCGAGGTAGGTCTCGACCCACTGCGGTCGATTGGCGGCCAGCAGCGTGACCGTGTCCCCCGGTGCCACGCCCAGTTCTCCGTGCAGGGCGGCGCCGATGGCGGCGGCATTGTGCACCAGTTCGCCGTAGGTCCGGGTGCCGTCGGTCTCGGTGATGAGGGCCAGGGCTTCTGGCTGTGCCCCGGCCCACTGGGCCAGGGCTTCGAACAAGGTGCTCATCAGTTCTCCTCTGTGGAACTCGACCAGCCGAGCAGAGCTCGCACCGAATCTGCTCGTCTATCCCTTCGATACGGGTTACTCCGCCAGGTACGTGGCCAGCAGGTCTTCGCGGGACGGAAGTTCGGCGTGGGTGCCCGATACCGCCACACGGCCGGTGGCCAGGACATAGGCCCGCCCACACAGGTCCAGGGCAAGGCCGGCGTTCTGCTCGACCAGCACCATGGCCACACGGTGGGCGATGGAGTGCAGCGCCTTGAACACCGACTCCACCACCAGGGGGGCCAGGCCGAGCGAGGGTTCGTCGAGCAGCAGGACCCGGGGCGAGGCCAGCAATGCCCGGCCGATGGCCACCATCTGCTGCTCGCCACCCGACAGGGTCCATCCGCCCCGGCGTCGGAGCCCCTTCAACTGGGGAAAGAGGTCGTAGGTGTCGTCCAGGCTGAAGAGAGGATCGCGGCTGCCTCGCGCCGTGCCCCCGATGAGCAGGTTCTCCTCCACGTTGAGCGCCCCGAAGAGCCGACGCCCTTCGGGGATGTGGATGATGCCCGACCGGGCGATGATCTCGGGTTGTCGACGGCTCTGGTCCTCACCGTCGAAGGTCACGGTTCCGGTCGACGAGATGAGTCCAGAGATCGCCCGCAGGGTGGAAGTCTTCCCGGCGCCATTGGCCCCGAGGAGGGCCACTGCCTCCCGCTCACCCACCTCCAGATCGATGTGATCGACGGCGGGGGTCGGGGTCCCGTAGGTGACAGTCAGGCCTCGCACCTCGAGGAGCGGACGACCGGCGGTCTCCGTCGGGGAGATCCCCTGGGTAAGTGGCTCGGTGGTCATGTCGACATCGGTTGTCATACTGCCTCACCGAGGTACGCCCTCATCACCGCGGGGTCCAACCACACTTCCTTCGGCGGACCGGCAGCGATCTGGCGTCCCAGCTCCAGGACCACGATCCGGTGACAGAGCTGCTCGATGAAAGCGATCTTGTGCTCGATGACGACCATGCTGATCCCCTGGGCGGTCACCTCGCCCAAGAGGGCGGCGAGCCGGTCGGTCTCGGTCGTGTTCAGACCTGCGGCCGGCTCGTCCATCAAGAGCAGCCGCGGCTTGGCCATGAGGGCACGGGCGATCTCGAGCCGACGACGTTCGCCGTAGGAGAGGCCCCCGGCCAGCTGATTGGCCTTGTCGAGCAGGCCGACCCGCTCGAGGATGTCGCAAGCCGCCTGCCAGCGACCCTTCTCCCGTCGCCACATCGCCGGTCGCAGGGGCCAGGCGCCGAGCAGTCCCCGGAGGGCCAGATCGGGCGAGGTGACCAGCACGTTCTCCATGCAGGTCAGCTCGGCGTCGACCTGGGGGGTCTGGTAGGTACGGAAGATCCCGTTACGGGCCATGACGCCGGGACGCCCGAACGACACCGACTTGCCCTCGACCTCGACCCGGCCACGGGCCGGCACCAAACCGGACAGTGCGTTCAAGAATGTGGACTTGCCCGATCCGTTGGGCCCGATGAGCCCGACCACCTCCCCACCGGCGTCGACGGACAGGGATACGTCGTCGACGGCGATCACACCTCCGAACCGGACGGTGAGTCCCTTGCAGGCCAGAAAGGTGCTCACCGTGCACCGCGCTGGCGCAGCTTGTCTCGCCGGGCCCGGAATTCGGCCGGCAACGAGGTGAGGCCGCCGGGCAGCACCAGGATGACAGCGAGAATGGCGAGGGCGTACACCAGCTGCTCGTA
>JAUTXB010000097.1 GCA_030838245.1 Acidimicrobiaceae bacterium | reverse complement strand
CGGTCTTGCCGAAGGAGAGGGCGTTGTAGCCCCCGTTGTTCTCAGGCTGCTTCTGCTTGATGATGTCGGCCTCGATGGTCACGCCGATGTGGTTGGCCTGACCGGTCAGGTCGGCTGACAGGTGGTAGTCGACGCCGTCCTTCTTGAAGGCCGGATTGCGCAGGTAGCACCACAGGACGGTGAACATGCCCAGCCGATGGGCCTCGGCGAACATGTGGGACACCTCCCCGATCTGCCGGTCGGCGTGCTCGGACCCGAAGTAGATGGTCGCCCCCACCCCGATGGCCCCGAGGTCGGCAGCCTGTTGGGCCGAGCCGAACATGGTCTGGTCGTAGGTGTTGGGGTAGTTGAGGAAGTCGTTGTGGTTGAGCTTCACGATGAAGGGCATGCGCTCGGCGTACCGGCGCGACACGATGCCCAGCCCCCCGAGGGTGGTGGCAATGGCACTGCAGTCGGCGGCAATGGCCAGCTCGACGAGCTTGGCCGGGTCGAAGTAGGCCGGGTTCTTGGCGAAGCTGGCTGCGGCCGAGTGCTCGATGCCCTGATCGACCGGGAGGATCGACAAGTAGCCGGTGCCGGCGAGGCGGCCGGTGCCGTACATGGTGGCGAGGTTGCGAACCACGGTGGATGAGCGGTCGGAGTCGACGAAGACGCGGTCGAGGTGGTCGGGGCCGGGGTGGATGAGGTTTTCAGCGGGAAACGCTGTGGCCCGGTGGTTCAGCAGCGAGTCGGCTTCGTCGCCGAGCAGTTTTTCGAGGTCCATGAGCGCCGAGCCTAATGGGCGCGACGCGGCCCGTTCGGCCTGCGCCGGGACCGAGTCGGCGGTCCCAGGGACTCCAGCCGATCGGCGACGTCGTAGGCATCGGGGTCGACCGCGGCGATGCGCAAGAAGAGTTCTCTCGCCCGTGGAAGTGCTCCCGAGCGCTCGGTCAGATCGGCCAACACGTACCACTGACGAAGGTGGCGTTCGGCCGGGTTCCGCACCAGCCGGCCGGCCCCGGCCTCGACCAGAAGGTCGATGGCTCCGGTCAGGTCCCCGTTGTCGGCCCGGGTGCCGGCGAGGACGAGTCGACCCTCGGTCAGCACTTCGGGATCGGGGGACCCTCGACGTAGCTCGTCCCACAGCGCCTCGACCTTCTTGGGGCGGCCGAGGGCGCGGTGGCAGTCCATGCGCACCGGGTGCATGTCGACCGAACCGGTCAGCGCGGCGAAGGCCTCGAGGTTGGGGAGAGCCGCCTTCCAGAAGCCCAGTTGGTACTGGCTGAGTGCCACCAGTTCCCGGACGGAGGGCGCGTTGGGAACGGCGTCGGCCACCGTCTTCAGGATCCGGGAGGCGTCCCGGTACCGCTCCCGCTCGTAGGCGCCGATTCCTGCGGCCATCCGCTCGCTGATGCGGGGCTTGAGCGTGCTCCAGTCCGGCCCGGCGGCAGAGGCCAGTTCGTTGGCGATATCGGGAGGAAGCTCAGCCGGGCCGGTGGCGGGAACGGGACGGTGCGACGGTGACCGCGGCTCGGTCGACCGTCGGGCCGGGCGCCGGTCCGTCTCCACCCACCGCTCGGGTTCGAACGCGTCCGTTCGCGTCCGGCGCTGCCTGCGGCCTTCGGGCGTGTCCTCGTCGGTGCCGGCGCCGTGGCCGTCTGTGCCGTCGCGCACGGTGCTCGCACCGCGGCGAGCCACGCTCCCCCAGCCCTTTCGGACCACCGACGAGCGGTCCTCGTACGGGCGTCGCTCGGAACGGCCGCTACTCGGGCTGCCCGATCGTCCCCTCTTGTTCTGACCGCCCGGTCCCCCCTGTCTTCCCGGGCTGGCAGATCCACCGCGACTACTCGGTCCGCCCTGCCGGCTGGGTGCACCCTGTCCCCCGTCGGAGCGTGGCGGTCGACGATCTCCCCCGGTCGACCGACCCGATCCCGTGCTGTCGCCACGCTGCGGCCGCGCTGCCGGGCGGCCCGAACCGGAGCTCTCCTGGCGCTGTGGCCGAGCTACCGGGCGGCCCGAACCGCTGGACGGTCTTCCGGAACCGCTCGCCGGACGACCTGATCGGTCAGTGCCACCCGAACGCTGCGTGCCGGACTGGCTGCGCCCGCTGGTGGGTCGGCCCTCACCACTTGCTCCTCCGGGACCGCCACGCCCATCACGGCCGCCTTGACCTGCACCTCCGCTACTTCGACGAGCTCCGTCTTGTCCACCGCGGGAAGCGCCGCCTTGCCTCGGCCCCTGGCCTCGGCTCGCAGAACCACCAGTGCCACGCGGGCGCGGAGAACCAGACGGTGTTCGAGGGGCCATGACCTAGAAGTGTAGTCAACGGGCCGATCCAGCCAGAAAGGCTTGGAGGGTTAAACGCTCGCTTTGTCGCTTCTCAGAGTCCGACGCACCTACCCTTGCCCGATCACCTGCCCGTTACAGAAAACGGCGCTGGAACTATCAACGCAGCTGGAACTACCAAGTGGCCATGGTGCCGGCGAACTCGATCACCGTTTTCACACTGAGCCGCGGTACTCCACCCCCTCGCCGAGAATTCGTGTGGTTTCGGCGATGTCGTTCACCGGGATGATCTCGAAGTCGAGGTACGGGCCGAACTTCGCAGGGGCCTCAGCAAGGGAATCCGGATTGTCAGTCTCCACAACGGAGAAACCACCGGTGCCGTCCAAGCGCCCCAAGAACTGGTGAAAGGTCTCGTCGGACGGCGGAGACCATTTGCCGAAGACCTCGAGAACACGGGCCGCGGCGGCCTCGTTGTCAGCCGCTGATGAACCATTTCGAACTCTCCAAGTGACGACGAATTTCATCGCAATTCCCCTCTTTGCCTTTGTAGTTAGAGGTACCGCAAACACATGGCCCAACCCCGTGCTTCACATGGGCCGCTCGGTGCTCTATAGCGTCATTTAACATCCTGTTCCCCTACATGCAGCGAGTCAACCGCTATGGAGGAACACGACCGAAAAGGGCAATCCCTGCGCGCTAGTGATCCAAGAACCTCCTACAAATTCGCTAGGTTCCTCCTACAAATTCGCTAGGTCCCAAAGTGCCGGCTTTAGGACGAACCCCGATACGGCAAAGAAGCCCGGTTACGACAAAGCCCCCCGCGTGAGCGGGGGGCTTTGTACTGAGAAATCCCGGCGGCGTCCTACTCTCCCAGGGGGCTACCCCCCAAGTACCATCGGCGCTGACGGGCTTAACTGCCGTGTTCGGAATG
>JAUTXB010000059.1 GCA_030838245.1 Acidimicrobiaceae bacterium | reverse complement strand
GGAGGACCTAAAGCCGGCGGCGGACACGCGTTCTTTCACCAGACGCCTCGAGAGCCTGGCCGCCATCTTCGCCGATCGGCTAACGAAAGGGAGGCCGCATCGTGACCATTTCGGGCATTCCCAGGTTCCAACGGTTCTTTCGGACCGCGGCTGGCTTGCATGTGGACAAAGACGACCTCAAGCGCTACACCGAGTTTGTGAACCGCAAGGTCTATGACCTTTTGCTGATGGCCGAGGCTACGGCAGAGGCCAACCAACGAGATGTGGTTCAGCCTGAGGATCTTCCGATTACCAAAGGGCTCCAGCAGTCAATCCACGAGTTCGAAAAGCTGGATATCGAATCCGAAATGCTGCCCATCATCGAGCAGCTCGAGGCCTTACCGCCGCTGGACCTGGAGCTGGCTGAGGCAACGGCGAGCCGACTATCGGTGGTCGCAGGAGGGCTCTCGTTGGCATTGGCCCATACGATTCGGATCATCGACCCGGGATTGAAGGCGCCCCATGCAGATGACTGGGAGCGAGCCTTCAGTATCTTCGACCTCCTCTATTGAGGGGGCATGATTGCGAATCAATCCGTACCAGGTCGTGGCGAGGATGCCTCGACCTCATTCGAATGCTCGGGCCCGAACGACAGAATGGTCAGCTCGAGCTGGCGGAAGGTCCGATCCTATATTCCGACACTATGTGTGCTGTCCGCCTCCTGTAATGCCCGCCACACTGTTTCGGGAGTGATCGGCAGCCGATACAGCTCTACCCCGAAATCCTCGAGCGCGTCGCACACGGCGTTGGCCACGGCGGCCGCCGGCGGGATGCAGCCCACCTCACCGGCGCCCCGAAGGCCCATCGGGGTGAATGCCGCCGGAACCTCGGTGTGGTGAAGTTCGATGGGCGGCATGTCGCAGGCCGTCGGGGCGAAGTAGTCCATCATGGTCCCGTTGACGAGCTGGCCGGTCTCGGGGTCGTAGCGGAGCTCTTCACCGAGGGCGGCACCGAGGCCCTGGGCCAAGCCGCCGCGCACCTGGCCCTCGATGAGCTTGGGGTTGATCGGGGTGCCCGAGTCGTGGACCATCACAACTCGCTCAAGCTCGAACTCGCCGGTTTCTGAGTCCACGTTGACGATCGCCGCCGCCGTCCCGAAGGAATAGGCGGCACCCTCAGGTTCAAAGTAGGACGTCTCCTCGAGACCCGGGGACTCGCCGGGGGGAATGCCCTGTCCGAGGATGGCCCGGTTGAATACCGTGGACAGCGGCACTGCCTGCGTCGGATCGTCGCGGTGGCGCACCTCGTCGTCGACCACGTCGAGGCTGCCGGTGTCGTCGAGCTCCATGATGAACGCGGCGACGCGCAAGGTCTTGGCTCGAAGGAGGGTGCTCGCCTCCCTGAGTGCGCCGGCGGCAGCGATGACGGTTCGGGAGGCGAACGCGCCGGTATTGAGCGGACTCATCGCCGTGTCGCCGGCGTGCACTGTGACTGCGTCATAGGACAGGCCGAAAAACTCACTGCACATCTGGGCGAAGACGGTCTCGCTTCCCTGGCCCATACTGGATACGCCGGTGTACAGGTCTATGCCGCCGGTCCTGTTGGCCCGCAGGGTGACGCTCTCGTGGGCGCCGAACTGCGACCCGCGCCCGGCCAGGAACTTGGCGCTGGCATAGCCGGTTCGCTCGATGTACGAGGAGAACCCGACGCCGCGGAAGCGCCCGTCGGGACCCGGCCCGTGACCCTGACGGCGATGCTCGTCCCACCGGACGGCCTCGGCCGCCATGCGCAGGCACGCCTCGTAGTCCCCGCTGTCGTACACGGCGCCGGTTGGATTGACCCAGGGGAGCTCGTCGGCCTTCACCATGTTGGCCGCCCGGAGCTCGACCGGGTCAAGGCCGAGGCGACGGGCCAACTGGTCCATCATCCGCTCATAGGCGAAGTTGACCTCGGGCTGACCGTACCCGCGATAGGCCCCTATCGGGGTCTTGTTGGTGACGACTACACGCCGCTCGACCAATCCGTCGTCCACCTTGTAGGGACCGTTGAACACCACGGTCGAGAGTTGGGACGAGCCGAAGGGCGAGTTGAGACCACCCAGGTCGTTGGCGTACACGTCGGACATCGCCAGGATGCGGCCGTCCGATCGAGCGGCGATCGTGTAGTGGTGCACCGACTCGCGCCCATGGGTGGTGGCCCGGAAGTGCTCGTTGCGATCCTCGACGAATTTGACTGGGCGGCGCAGCGACATGGCGTGCAAAGAGGTCAGCAGGTCCTCGGGATAGATCCCGAGCTTGAGTCCGAATCCCCCGCCCACGTCGGAGGCGGCCACCCGAACGGCACCCTCGTCGATGCGTAACGATTCGGCCAGCTGCTTGCGAATCAAGTGGGGGACCTGGGTCGACGTGCGGACCATCAGTTCCCGAGCTCCCGGGCGCCACTCGGCGAGCACGGCCCTGGTCTCCATGGGCAGACCGGTCACCCGATTGATGAAGAAGTCCGCCTCGAGCACCACGTCGGCCTCGTTGGCGCGGGCCTCGACGTCGCCCGCACCCTGCTGGTTGGCCACGAGAAGGTTGGAGTCGAGGATCTCCGGATGAATGACGGGGGCATCGGGTGCCAGGGCGCTGGCAACGTCGGAGACATGGGGTAGCGGCTCGTAGTCGATCACAATGAGCTCAATGGCATCTTCGGCGAGGTGGCGCGACGTGGCCACCACACTCACGACCGGCTGACCCTCGTAGGTGGCCGTGCGTTGGGCCAGCGCGTAGTGGGGGATGATGGGGGCGCCGGGCACCGGTCGGAGGATCCCGATGGGCTCGCTGCGGGCGGCCACATCGGCGCCGACCAACACCTCGAGTACCCCGTCGGCATCGACCGCCGCACTGATGTCGATGCCGACGATGCGAGCGTGTGGGTAGGGGCAGCGTCCGACGGCCATCTCGACAACACGAGCGGGGTCAACATCATCGGCGAATCGCCCCGCACCCCGCAGGAGGCGGTCGTCCTCCTTGCGGGTCGGGCTTGTGCCCATCATCGTCTCGTGGGACGTGGTTGTGACCGGCGCCTGGTCTTCCGTGATCGTCGTCACGTCGTCATTCCTCTGTGGTCCGGTCTTCAATGGCGCCGGTGTCTCGGCTCGGACGGGTCACGCCGTCGAGGTAGCGCGTCACCGCGCGGACAATGAACTCGTAGCCGGTACACCGGCACATCACGCCGGCCAGCTCCCCGCGGATCTCATCCTCGGTGAGCTGCCCGCCACCCGCGGCCAGCGCCGTGGCCGTCATGAGGAACCCGGGGGTGCAAAAGCCGCACTGGAGGCCGTGTTCCTCCTCGAAGATCTTCTGTAGCGGACTCAGGGTCTCCGTCGGCGCCAATGACTCGACCGTCTCAACCCGGCGCCCGTCGATCTGGGCGGCGAACAGGAGACACGACTTGACGGCCTCGCCGTCGACGAGAACGGTGCACATCCCACATACTCCCTGCTCACAGCCGACGTGCGTCCCGGTCAACCCGAGCCGGTGACGGAGGAAGTCGGCCACGTTCAGCCGGGTCGGCACCTGCTCGGTCACCGTCGTGCCATTGACCTCGACCGCAATGATCACGTTCGGTTCCCCCAAGCCCAGGGAAACCGGAAGCTCACTTCCTGCCTGTTGGGCGCTCATGGACGGCCTCGTCGCAGGCGGATGAGGACGACAACGCTGAGGACGGCGGATAGGGCGCTGAGGGCGGCGGCTGCCCGGGTCCACTGGTCGCCGGAACCGGTGGTGCTCGTTTTGCCGCCCGGTGGCCGAGCGTCCGTCCATTCGCCCGGTGCATTCGCCGCCGTTCCTGAGGTCGTTGGTGCAGTCGGTATACCGGTCGTCCCAACAGTGGGTTGTTCGCCGTTCAGGGCCAGGCGTAGGTTCTCGGCAAAGGAAGCCGTGACCTTGCTGGCTTGTTTGGCCACGATCTTCTGGCCCACGCTGCCGAGGGCCCCGGCCAGGACGACGTCGCCCTCGACGACGACCGTCGTCGAGCCCTCCGATGGCTGGAGCCGCACAGCATTGCTCGTGCGCACGTTGCCGACGGCCCCCCGCACGCTACGGCCGACTGCCTGGAACCGGATGTACTCGTTGGGAACACGCTCGAGCACGGTCACCTTTGCTTCGAACGTGGCGTTCATCGGCCCGATGCTCTGGGTAGCCCTTACGTCCACGTTGTCAACGTCGATCACCCGTATCTGCTCGACACCGGGGACGCAGCGAGCGACCAGTTCGGGTTGCTCGAAGAACTCCCACACCGTCGGCACCGGTTGGTCCACCCGGAACTCCTCGCGCAGCTTCATCGAACTCCTTTGCTCTCGGCCGACTGTCGCATGGCGACCAGGGCCCGGCGTACGTATACGGGCACCAGGTGGCGCCGGTACTCGGCCGAGGCCCGGATGTCCGACGGTGGGTCGACCACCTCATCTGCGGCCTGAGCCGCCTCTCCGATCTCGGCGTCACCGAGCAGCGACCCTTCGACAGCTGCTGCTGCCGCGTCGGCCAGGACGGCCACGTCGGACACCCCGCCCAGGGCGATCCGCACGGCGCTCCACCGTCCGTCCTCGCTGCGGTCGCCCACGCAAGCCACACTGACCACGGCGAAATCGTTGTGCCGCCGGCAGCATTCGACGAAGCCGAAATGGGCGGGCGCCTTCGGGACGACCACCTCGGTCAGGACCTCGCAGGGGTCCAGCACCGACGCGTACGAGGCTTCGTACAGGTCGCTCACCCGAATCTGGCGAGTGCCATTGGGGCCGGTCACACGCACGCTGGCGCCAAGGGCGAGGCACGCCAGCCCCATCTCGGCGGTCGGATCTCCGTGGGCCAAGCTTCCCCCGATCGTTCCTCGGTTGCGGACCTGCCGATCGCCGATGTGCCGCACGACCTGGGAGAGCAGCGGGAGGTGGCGGGCGACGACGGGAGAGCGCTCGATGGTGGTGTAGCGGACCATGGCTCCGAACGAGGTGGCGTCGGTGGCGTCCGTGTCCAGGCTCCGCAGTGACCGGACTCCGTCTAGGTCGACCAAGGCGTCGGGGCGGAGGAGACGCATGTTGAGCATGGGAACCAGGCTTTGACCACCAGCGATTGCCCTGGCTGACCCCTCGTAAGCCACAAGATGGGTCACCGCCTCCTCCACGGTCGAAGCCGGGTGGTAGCCGAACGGGGCTGGCTTCATATCCGGGTCAGCCCTCGCCGCGTGTACGTGCGCTCGATCACCGCGGCCGTCCGCTCCGTTGGTCACCCCGTGATTGCATACAAGCATACAATGGCGGACGGCGGTCGTCTGGTCAAGGAGGGACGTCTCCGCCTCGGCCGAACTGGATGGGAGAGAGGCGATGCGGCACGATTCGAGGGCCACGGCCGGGAATGGCCGTCGCGGGGCTCAGCGCGCCCGGTCGGAACGTGCGGATCTGCCCGCGCCGGTGGACGCGGTGCGCAGCGAGAGCAGCGCCGATATCGCTGCTCGTCGAATCAGTCAGGCAATTCTCAGTGGCGCGATCACGCCCGGAACCCGACTTCGCGAGGAGAGCTTGGCCGCGACCTACGGCGTCAGCCGCACCCCGATTCGGGAGGCCCTCATCATGCTGAACAGCATGGGGCTGGTCGACCTCACCCGCAATCGAGGAGCCACCGTTCTGCAGCTGACGGTCCACGACATTGACGACGTGTACCACGTGCGAGCGGTGCTCGAGGCGGAAGCGGCCCGGCTCGTGGCCAGGCGAGCGACCGGTGATCTGGCCGATCTCCTCGACAAGAGTTGCGACCGGCTAGCCGAGCTTCATCGGGCATCACCAGCTGAGCAACTGTCGGCCGATACCTATTTCCACTACACCATCGCCCGAGAGTCAGGAAGCGAGCGGTTGTATGCCCTGATCCGCCAGGTGTCGGCCATCCCGGAGGCATACCGGTCGACCATTGCCTACGCGCCCGAGGACATGACCATGGCCGAAGGTCAGCACCGGGCGGTCGCAGCCGCATTGCGCATGAGGCGGCCGGCCGAAGCGGCCAAGCTCATGCACCAGCACATCGATTGGGCGCGTGGTCTCGCCGTCCAGCGCCTCGAGCAGCGCCTGGTCCTCAAGGGCCCAGAAACCTGACGCCGACCGGTACGCTGGCCAGGACGGTAGGGAGCGAGATGGCTGAGCGTGCCGAAACGACGAAGCGCACCAATGACCGGTCGGCTGGGGTGCAGTCGGTGGCCACGGCCCTCCGATTGCTGGATTGTCTGGCCGCCGAACCTGACCTGGGCGTGGCTGAACTGGGTCGACGGCTGGGAATCGCCAAGAGCAGCGCCCATCGAATTCTGGTCACACTCGGCGCGCAGGGGTACATCCAACAGGTTCCCGAGACGAAGACCTACCGATTGGGCATGCGCCTGCACGAGCTCGGCGCCTTGGTGGCCAGCCGCAGCCAGCTGCGCGATGTTGCGTTGCCACTCCTCGAATCGCTCAGGACCCAAACGGGGGAGACCGCTCACCTGGCCGTACCCCAAGGCGATCAGATGTTCTACGTCGAACGGCTCGAGAGCTACCACGGGCTGCGCTTCTCTTCGAGGGTGGCGCGCTTGCGACCGATCCACCTGACCAGTTCGGGGAAGGCTGTCGCTGCGTTCAATCCCGAGGTGGCCGAAGCCGCATGCGCCGCGGGGTTTGAGCAACTGACCGCACGCACCATTCGGACCAAGGAACAGTTCCTGCGTTGCCTGGCCGAGACCCGGGAGCGGGGGTATGCCTTCAGCATCGAAGAGGACGAGCTCGGGCTGGCCTCGGTGGCCGCGCCCGTGTTCGACCGCCACTATGTGGCGCGGGCCGCCATCTCGGTGGCCGGACCAGTCGGGCGCATCTCGGGCCCGCACATAGGGCAGATGGCCCACCGGGTTCTGGCTGCAGCGGACCAACTCATGACGCTCGAATCGGTGTGGTGGAGCGGCTCCGGGTTCCGCTGAAGGGCACGACGTCCGTGGGGGGCATGAACGCCTCATTCACGAGCCGTTCACAAATAGGCCGCGGGGCACGATTGTGCTGGTCGAAGCCTGAATTCGCCCATCTCGCACTCGAGGCCATCGAGCGCGTCGACGCCTCGACGGACCCATCTCGGAGGCGAAGCTCCAGCTCAACGGCCCAATTGTCACTCACATCGCTGCCGGAGGGAGCGTTCCGTACTGCGGAGTGGCGTTCCGCCCTCGCGAACACCTCTCTTCCAATTGCCTGTGGGCGTCGACATACTCCTTGAATCGCCCCTTCTTCACTGGGCGAGACCCTGAGCAACGAGGAGAGCATGGAGCGGAGTCGGCAGTTTCGAAACCCCTATGACGTCGAAACGCCACCCGGGGCAGAGGGCTGGGAGTCGATGTACCCGTCCTACATGCTCTTCGGCGAGGAGCTCCGAGACCGGGACGAGAAGAAGCTGTGGTTCTTCGACCAGATGCACAATCCCGAGCCGGTGTACCCGTTCGACCTGATCATGCCCGAGAGCTGGCTCGTCTCATTGAACCAGTACACGACCCGGGTGTGGAACCTCCCGACCGCACTGGGGATCGAGCAACGGATCGTCAACGGCTACCTGTACCTCAGCCCGAACGTCATCGATGATGCCGCCATGGTGGCCCAACGGGAGCCGATCTTCCAGGAGCGCGCCCGCTACTACTTCGAGAACTGGGACGACATCTACACCACGTGGGTCGACAAGGCGAAGGACTGTATCGAGCGTCTGAAGTCAATGCACTTCCTCGAGCTTCCCGACTGCGAACCAGCCGAGACCGTCTTCCAGACGAAGGGGACCACTTCGTCGTTCGAGCTCCTCACTTCGTACAGCCGTCTACTCGAGAACATGCACGAGATGGCTTATTACCACTTCGAGATGCTCAATCTGGCCTATGGGGCGTACCTGACATTCCTCGAATTCTGTCGGGCACAGTTCCCGGCGATCACCGACGATCTGGTGGCCAGGATGGTGGCCGGCATCGACGTCATCTTGTACCGGCCCGACGCCGAGCTGCGGCGGTTGGCGGCACTGGCCGTCGACCTAGGCGTGGGCGATGCGCTCACCGCCGAGGGCGAACCGGCCGACGCGATCGCCACCCTCGGGACCACTCCCGCCGGCAAGGAGTGGCTGGCCGAACTGGAGCAGGTCAAGGATCCGTGGTTCTACTACTCGACCGGGGCCGGGTACTGCCATGCCAATCGGGCCTGGATCGACGACATGCGGCCGCCGTTCGCGGCGATGCGCGACTACGTGGCCCGGGTGAGGCGGGGCGAGGATCTCTCCCGCCCGATCGAGCATCTCCAAGCCGAACGCGAGCGGATCGTGGACGGCTATAGAGATCTGCTCGATGACGAGGAGGCCGCGGCCTTCGACAGTTTGCTCGTCCTGTCCCGCCAGGTGTTCCCCTTCGTCGAGAATCACAACTTCTACGTCGAGCACTGGCACCACTCGATGTTCTTCGACAAGGTACGGGAGCTGGGCGCCGTCCTCGTGGCCGGAGGGATGCTCGAGCGGGACGACGACATCTTCTTCCTCCACCGCTACGAGGTGTACAGCGTCCTGTACGAGCTGCAGGTCAACTGGTCGCTCGGCCCGGGCGTGCCGACCAGGGGCGAGTTGACGTGGCGTACGGAGATCGAGCGGCGACGAAGGATCTACGACGGGTTGCGGGCGTGGAGCGCCCCGCCGGCATTGGGGGTGCCCCCCGAGCGGGTGACCGAACCGATCACCGTCACCCTCTTCGGCATCAACGCCGAGACCATCGACCGCTGGCTGGCGGCCGAACAGGTGGGTGATTCCGACAACGAGCTCAAGGGCTTGGCCGCCTCGCCCGGTGTCGGCGAGGGAAGGGCGCGGGTAGTTCAGTCCTTTGACGAGCTCGACGAGCTGGTCGACGGCGAGATACTGGTGTGCCCATTGACCGCGCCAAGTTGGTCGATCGTCTTCGCCCGCATCGCCGGTGCGGTGTCCGACGGCGGTGGGATCATGTCCCACGCCGCCATCGTTTCCCGTGAGTACGAGCTGCCGGCGGTGGTGGCCACCGGCCTCGGCACCAAGGTCATCCGGACCGGAGACCTGGTCAAGGTGGACGGTGACGTCGGCATCGTGACCATTCTCGAGCGAGCGAATGATCCGGCAAAGGCCGAGACGTTCGCTGCGGGTGCGTCGGCGTGAGCAAGGTCCACGTGAGCGATCACGCGGTGGCCGCTGGCCACTACGTCAAGGCGACCATCGACTGCCGACCCGAGGGCGTCGGCGAGGTCGGCGGCAAGGCAGTGGGCCTCGGGTCGCTCCTGCGGGCCGGCCAAACGGTCCCGGCGTCGTTCGTGGTGACGGCCGCCGCCTATCGCCGCTATGTCGAGGACGGCGCCGACGGCCTGCCCCCCGAGCTGGCCACGGCAGTGGCGTCGGCGTATACGGAGCTGTGCACGCAGCAGGGAGCGATCGTCCCCGTGGCCGTCCGCTCCAGCGCCACCCTCGAGGACTCGGTCGAAACCAGCTTCGCCGGTCAGTTCCGGACCTTTCTGGGTGCCCGTGGTGCCGAGCAGGTCATCGCCGAGGTGGAGCGCTGCTGGCTCTCTGCTTTCGACCCGCATGTCGACGCCTACCGGGCAGAGCGGTCGGGAGGGCCGGGCGTGGGCGATGTGGCCGTGGTCGTCCAGGAGTTGGTCGACGCCCGGTCGGCGGGGGTGATGTTCACCCAGCACCCGCATTCGGGTGACCGTTCGCTCATCGTCATCGAAGCCGGCTTCGGGCTCGGTGAGGCCGTGGTCGGCGGGGAGGTCGTGCCGGATCTGTACGAGGTGAACAAGGTCACCCGTCAGATCGTCCGACGAGAGCGGGGCTCCAAACCCCACGAGTACCGATGGCGTGAGGACGGTGACACGGTCGAGCGGCGGCCGGTCGACGAGGAGCGAGCGGCAGCATGGTCTATCAGCGACGATGAGGTGATGGCGCTCTCGGCCATGGCCGGCGCCCTGGAGAAGTCCCTCGGCCGTGGCCTTGACGTGGAATGGGCGATCGGCGCGGTGCACGGCATGAGGGGCGCCGAGTCGCTGTTCGCACTCCAGGTCCGGCCGATCACGGTGAACCCGAGCCGGGGCGGACGGATCGGCACGGGGCAGCAGGGCAACGTCGGGGCCCCGGTGTCCCGTGGGAACAGCGCGGACTCGGAGGATGCCATCGACGCCATCCTCGGGCGGCTGAGCCGACACACGCCGGGAGGGGATCCATCGTGACCATCGACGGATGGCGACTTTCGGGAACCGAGGCCGTGACCGCCGCGGCTATCGGCGCTCGTTCCGTGAGCCAGATCGCCGAAGGACAGCTCGAACGGGTCCGGGCCTGCGACAGCAGGATCGGTGCGTTTCGGGTGGTCGACGAAGCAGGCGTCAGGCGGTCGGCCAAGGAGCTCGACGATCGACCGCGCGGTCCCCTCACCGGGTTGGTCGTGGGCGTGAAAGACGTCATCGACACCGCTGACCTGCCGACGGCCTACGGATCGGAGCTCTACGTCGATCATCAGCCCTCGGCCGACGCCAACGTGGTGCGCTTGTTGCGGCAAGCGGGAGCCACGATCCTGGGCAAGACCGAGTCGACCGAGTTCGCATTGTTCCGGCCGACCCGGACCCGCAACCCGGTCGACCCCGGACGGACGCCGGGTGGGTCCTCCAGTGGTTCGGCCGCCGCCGTGGCCGCCGGGATGGTGCCAGTGGCTCTCGGGACCCAGACCGCCGGCTCGGTGGTTCGCCCGGCCGCCTACTGCGGGGTGTACGGCTACAAGCCGACTCGGGGGTGGACTTCGACGGCGGGGATCTGGCGGCTGGCCGAGTATCTCGACACCGTCGGACTGTTCGCTCGAAGGGCAGCGGACCTGGAGCTCTTGTACCGGGTCCTCTCCCGTGGCACCAGCCCAGGAGCCGGAGTACGGGCGGATCGACGCACGTCGCCGGGTTCGGTTGCGGTCCTGGCCGCCGGCGAGTGGGGTTCGACGGAGGTCTCGGTCGCCGACGCCCTCACTGCTGTGGCCGGCCGCCTAGCCGATGGCGGCTGGCAGGTGCACGAGATGGCCATGCCCCCGAGCTGGCGCCACCTTCCCGAGCAGCACCACACGATCATGGTTGTCGAGGTGGCCAAGAATTTACGGAAGGCGCTCGGCACGCGAGTGGAGCTCGTCTCCGAAGGCGTGCAGACCATCGTCGAACAGGGCGAGCAGTGCTCGGCCCTGGCCTACATCTCGGCGCAGGAGGCCGTGGAGGAGGCCCGCACCGCCATCGCCGGGCTATCACAGGTGATCGACATCATCTTGTGCCCGAGCGCCCTGGGCGTGGCGCCGGTGGGTCTGGAGGCCACGGGCGACCCCGTCATGTGCCGGCCGGCCACTGTGCTCGGCCTGCCCGCTGCCAACATTCCGTACTACCGCCTTCCCGACGGCCTGCCCGTCGGCATCCAGGCCGTGGCGCCGCGGCCCGACGACGTCGGGTTCCTCCGGGATCTGGTGGCCATGGAGTCGGCCTTCGGTGGCGACGAGGTGGCGCCCGTCACCAACGGCTTCAACGCATTCGAATCCTTCGACGAAAGGAAATGTTCATGAGCTACGACTTTGTCAACGTCTGCCGCGAGGAGCTGCGCCTGTGTGGCGTCCATGAGGGCGAGGCCGTGGCCATCTTGAGCTCCGACGACCCTGGTGAGCTCATGGGTCACGCAGGGGCGTTCATGCAGGCGGCCAAAGAGCTCGGCGCGCTCCCCTATCACGTCCGGGTCCCGGCTAATCGGGGCAAGAGTGCGGCCACATGGGAGGTGGGCACCACGCCGCTCACCGGACACGATCCGGCCATGGCCGCCCTCAAGGCCGCCGATATCGTCATCGACCTGGTCTTCATGCTGTTCTCCAAGGAGCAACTCGAGATCCAGGCTTCGGGAACGAGGATCCTCCTCGCCGTTGAGCCCGACGATGTGCTCAGCCGCCTGCTCCCGGAGCCTCAACTGCGCGAGCGGGTCGAACATGCGGGGGAGTTGCTGACCAACGCCAAAACCCTGCGAGTAGAGCACGACAATGGGACCGACCTTCTGTACCGTCTCGGCCGCTACCCGGTCATAACCGAGTACGGGTACACCGATGAGCCCGGGCGCTGGGACCATTGGCCATCGGGATTCCTGTTCACCGGCGCCTACGACGACGGTGTAGAGGGGACCATGGTCCTGGAACCCGGCACCATCACCTACCCGTTCAAATCCTACGTGCGCACCCCGATCACACTGCGGGTGGAAGAGGGCCGGATCACCGACCTGTCGGGCGAGCTCGATGCCGACCTCATGAAGGATTACATGGACCAGTTCCGAGACCCCGACGGCTATGCCATCTCGCATATCGGTTGGGGACTCAACGAGAAAGCGCGGTGGTCGGGGCCGTCAATGGACACGCGGGGGATCGGCCAGGAGGGCCGCTCCTTCTACGGCAATGTCCTCTTCGCCACCGGTCCCAACCAGGAGTTGGGTGGGACCAACGGCTCTCCATGCCACCTCGACATCCCGCTCCACGGCTACTCGCTGTACCTCGATGATCGCCAGATCATCGACCGAGGTGACGTGGTGGTGAAAGAGCTCCAGCCGCCGTCCTGACCCATCGCATTCGAGAATTTCTAGCAGCGCATCAGCCACCGAGCAGGAGGACATCATGATCAACCTTGAGGCCGGGGCGGCGATACCCGCCGGCGAAGGCAAGGACAGTTTCGGTCGGATCGAGACCCGGGGGATCGACATGATCCCCGAAGTCGAACGCCGGTTCAAGCCGTCCAGTTTGTTCTCGGTGTTCTTCGGACCGCAGTTCGGGTACGGCAACATGCTGTTCGGGGCGCTGCCGATTGCCTTCGGCCTCGGGTGGTGGGCCGCCTTCGCCTCCATCGCGGTCGGAACGGCCCTCGGATCGCTCGTCTTTCTCGGCATCAGCCCGCTGAGCCCGAGGACTGGCACCAACACCCAGGTCTCCAGTGGCATCGCCTTCGGCGTCCGGGGACGGCTGCTGGGCTCGGCCATCACCTGGTTCATCGCCATCGGCTTCTTCGTCATCCTGATGTACACCTCGGGTCAGGCGATCATCGAGACCTTCCATCGGTGGTGGGGCACGCCAACGGGGACGGGCGCGCTCTCGGTGGCGATGGTTGCTGTCGTCATCGTCACCGTTCTGGCCGCCGTCCTCGGGCACGGCACTCTGGAGCGGGGGATCAGGGGCATCAACGTGGCGGCCATCATCGTGGTCGTTGTTCTCTTCGCCGTGTTCGCCTCGAAGTTCCACGTCACTCACGGGTCGAACTACCTGCTCGGAAGTTTCTGGCCGACGTGGTTCCTGGCTACGACGACGACGGCTTCGCTACCGATTTCCTGGGGCCCGTTCGTCGGCGACTACGGCCGCTACGTCCCGTCCAACACGCCGTCGAGGGTGGTCAGCGCCTACGCAGTGGGTGGCATATTCCTGGGCTGTTTCATCGCCTTGACCGCGGCGGCATTCGTGGCGACGTCGTTCGTCTCCCAGGCCGGGAACTTCGTGGTCGGCATCACCCAGACCTCGCCGGCTTGGTTGTTGCTCCCCTTGCTGCTGGTCGCCGGACTCGCCTCGAACATCGCCAGCGCTTCCATGTCCCTGTACAACGCGGCGCTCGATATCAGCTCCTGGCCGCTGTTCCTTCGCTTCAAGCGGTGGCACATCGCTGCGGCATTCGGTGTCGTACTGTTCGGGCTCACGTATGCCTTCGTGGTGGCCTCGAACTTTCTCACCAACCTCGAGGCCTTTGTCACCATCATGATCGTCACGGCGACGCCCTGGATGGTGGTCGTCGGCATCGAGTTCTTCCTGGGGCGCAGGGACCTGGCGCCCCTGGACCTCCACGCATTCGCCATCCCTGGTGCTCGGGGCAAATACTGGTATACGGCCGGCATCAACGTCCGTGCCGTCGTGGCCTGGGCCTGCGCAGTTGCGCTGGGCCTGCTGTTCTCGACGACCTCTCTGTTCACCGGTCCGCTCGAGAGCTCCGTGAACGGTGTGGACATTTCCTGGCTGGTCGCCGCCATCGTGGGTGGAGCTGTGTACCTGGCGCTACGGGCTGTGCCCAGTAGGACCGGCGCCTCGGCGCCGCTCAGTATGGCGGTGGCCGACGGCTCGCTTTCGGTTCCGCCTCTCGCCGAGGTTCCGATTCAGGGTATGGGCGCCAGTCAGCTGGACGTGTCCTGACCGTGGCCGCAGTTTCTTCGATCTTCTTCCGCTCAGGCAACCTGCGCCTGCACACGGCTCACCATGCCCAGCCGAACATCGGTACCAGTGCTAGGACACCGATGATCGTCGTTCCCGGGATCACAACGCCGGCCGGTGCATTCGCGTTCGCTGCCGAGCGCCTGGCTGTGGGCGGACGCGACGTCTATGTCCTTGACATGCGGGGTCGCGGGCTGTCCGAGCGCTCTCCCTACGGTACGCACCGGGCCGAGGATTATGCGGACGACGTGTTGGCGCTGATCGACCACCTCGGTCTGGAGCAACCGATTCTGGTTGGTCACTCGCTGGGCGCTCGAGTGGTCGCCGCGGCGCGCGCCAAGGTACCGGGATGTGCGAGTGCGGTGGTGGCCATCGACCCGCCCATGTCGGGTCCGGGCCGCCGTCCCTATCCGATCGCGGTGAGTCAATTCATAAGCGGCATCCTCGGTGCTCGAGCTGGCCGCGGCGACATCGAGGCCCGCGAGCACTATCCGACCTGGACCGACGAGCAGGTCGCGGCCCGGGGGCGATGGCTGGCGTCGTGCGACGAGGTGGCGGTGGTCGAGAGCTACTCGTGGTTCCACCTCGAGGCGTTCGATCCGGTGTGGCGACAGGTGGAGCCGCCCGCCCTCCTCATCTACGGTGACGAGAGTCCCGTCGTCACCAAGGCCGACGTGGTCGAGCTCGAGCAGGTGAACCCGCGCGCCGATACCGCATCGGTATCTCACAGCGGCCACATGATTCCTTGGGACAATGTGGACGGGATGGTCGAGGCGATCGAGGAGTTCACTACCAAATTCGATAACGCCGGGCTATAAGGTCGGAACTGCCCGGAGGGCCGAGTTCGGCCCGCGACCACACAATCGACAACCACTACACATACCGATGAACAGAACCATCAGGAGGCCAGCAGCGTGACCACGACCATCGAAGAGGCACCGGGTGCCGCTGTCGACACGGAGATCGAACAGCGAGCCATGGAGTGGATCGCGCCGTATAGCCAGGCGTGGCACCTGGAGCGGGCCCGCGACTGGCTCGTGCGTCTCGATGGAGCCTGCTCGCTCGAAATGCGCCTCGCGGTGATGACCCACGACATCGAGCGGATGTTTCCTGGCGGCCCGTCCTTCGACAAGCGCAACGGTCGCTGGGACGACCCGGGCTACCTGTATTCCCATGCCTCGCGCTCCGCGGAGGTCGTCGGTGTCTGGTTGCAGGGCACGGGCCCAGTGGGCCAGACCGTCGATTTGCCCGAGGTTCGGCGCTTGATCACGCTGCACGAGTTCGGTGGCCTCGACGGGGCCGATTTGGTGCAGGCGGCTGACTCCCTCTCGTTCCTCGAGACGCTTCAGGACATCGTGATCAGCTGGGTCACCAAGGGCGAGTGCGGGGTGGACCAGGCGCGAGCCAAGCACCAGTACATGGCCGACCGGATCCGCATCGAAGAGGCCCGCCGGCTGGCCGAGCCGCTGCTCGAGAACGCCTTGGCGTCACTCGAGGGGATCGACTAGGCGACGGTGTCCGACCGCATGGTCGAAGGGGAGGGTGGGTGTGCCTCGGACCATCCGTTCGAAGCTGTGCCCGCGTTGAGGTGGAGCTGATGACGATGAGGGAGGTTCTCGACGACGTCGAACGTTGGCAGGCCGGAGGCCACCGGGTCGCACTCGCCCGAGTGGTCAGCGTGGTGGGGTCGGGGCCACGTGGTCCGGGTGCGACTATGGCCGTGAACGAGGAGGGTGAGGTTGCCGGCTCGGTATCCGGCGGCTGCGTCGAGGGTGCCGTTGTCTCCGAGGCGCTGGACGTGCTGGCGTCGGGCGAACCCCGGTTATGCACCTTCGGCTATTCCGACGACGAGGCCTTCTCCGTCGGGCTTACGTGTGGCGGCACGATCCGGATCTTCGTCGAACCGGTCGAGTGATGCGAAGCCACGCCGTATGACAGGCGCTTTCGACATCGTCCGCGACTGCTTACGGGCAGGCGAGCCGGTGGCGCTGGCCACCGTGGTGGAGGTTTCCGGTGCGGCGGCAGAATCAGGCGCGAGCCAGGCGGCGGTGGGAGCTGGGGGGGAGCCGGGAACTGCGGGCGGCACTGTGTTCCCCATGACGCTGCCTGCCCTCGGCGCGAAGGTAGTGGTCCGGCCGGACACCGATCCGGTGGGGTCACTCGGCCAGCCCGATCTGGACCGGGTGGTCGTTCGGGACGCGCTGGGTGCGCTGGAGACGGGACTTAGTTCCCTTCGGCACTACGGCGCCCACGGTGAGGCCCAGCAAGGCGATCTCACGGTGTTCCTCGAGGTGTTCGCGCCGCCCCGCCGCATGGTGATCGTCGGCGCAGTCGACTTCACCGCCGCACTTGTCCGGGTGGCCAAGGTGCTCGGCTACTGGGTTACCGTGTGCGACGCTCGTCCGGTCTTCGCCACCGCGGCGCGGTTCCCTGAGGCCGACCAGGTGGTCGTGGACATGCCCTATCGCTACCTGGCCAAAGAGGCAGACCGACTGAGCCCGCGCGACGCCGTGTGCGTGCTGACCCATGACCACAAGTTCGACGTGCCCGCGATCATGGCTGCCCTCAACACCCGTGTGGGCTACCTGGGGGCCATGGGGTCACGTCGGACCCATGCCGACCGCGTCGGGCGGCTGCGGGCCGAAGGGGTCGACGATGCGGGACTAGCACGTCTCATGGCGCCGATCGGCATCGACATCGGTGCTCGTACACCGGAGGAGTCGGCCGTGGCCATCTGCGCCGAGATCATCGGGCTTCGGGCCGGCGTACCTGTCGCTTCCTTACGCGACGGGTCGGGCCCCATCCACCCGGTTCCGGTGTGACGGCGGCCGTTCTTCTATGCGCTGGGGGTTCGACTCGGTTCGCCGGGGACCGACATAAGCTCCTGGCCGCGTTTCGAGGTCGGCCGTTGGTCGCATGGGCGCTCGACCACGTGATCGAGGCCCAGATAGGCGAAACCATCGTGGTCGTCGGTTCGGTCGACCTCACCGATGTGCTCCCGGGGGAAGTTATCGTGGTTGAAAACCCTGCGTGGGCATCGGGCCAGGCATCATCGCTCCGCGCCGGGGTCGCCGCGGCCGAGGGGCGCGGCCACCAGGCGGTGGTGACAGGGCTCGGCGACCAGCCCCTTATTCCCCCCTCCGCGTGGTCGGCCGTTGCCGGAACAGAAAGCCCAATCGCGGTGGCCAGCTTCGGTGGTCATCGCACCCCACCGGTCCGGCTCGCACGTGCCGTGTGGCAGCTACTCCCAGACGAGGGGGATATCGGCGCCCGGGCACTGATGCAGGGCCGCCCGGACCTGGTACGCGAGGTCCCTTGCTGTGGGGAGCCCGTGGACATCGACACCTTGGAGGATCTGGCCCAGTGGGGCTGAGCCAATCTGGGCACTGCGCCCAGAGCTCTCAGCCCTTTTCGACTTTCTTGGTCGTGCCGTAGCCCCGCTCGATGGCCGACATGATGATGGCCTCGAAGTCTTTGTCCGTCAGCACTCGCGGCGTTCCCAGCGAGGCGGCCCGCCAGTACAGCTCGGCTAGCCACTCGAGCAGCTCCAGGCGTTCAATGGCCTCCTTCATGGTGCTGCCATAGGCCACTGAGCCGTGGTTCTGCATCATGGCCGCGTTCCGACCCTCGAGTGCCGCAATGACATTGTCAGCCAGCTCTTGGGAGCCGAACGTGGCGTAGGCCGCGGTTCGAGGGGCTCCGCCCAGGCCCAGGCAGCTGTAGTGCAACGGTGGGAGCTCGTCGTGACTACAGCCGACGGCGATTGAGGCCATGGCATGGGCGTGAGTGATGGCTCGGGCGTTGGTGGCCGCGTAGATGCCGGTATGGAGGGGGACTTCCGATGTCGGGACCAGATCTCCGTCTACTACCTGTCCTTCGAGGTCGATGACCGTGACCATCTCGGCTGTCACCGTGGCCAGGTCGGCCCCGGTGGGGGTGACGGCGATCAGATCTCCCTGACGGGCGGAGATGTTGCCTGCGGTGCCGATGACGAGCCCCCGCTCGGCCAAGTGGCGGCTGGCACCGGCCACGGCCTCTCGTTCATCAGCCAAGAGCAAATCGCTCATTTCTGGATCCTCTCCACACGTCTGACTCGATTGGCCATCATGGTGACACAAAGATCGGCGTCGGCGCCGGACGGTGCGACCGGCGGGTCGTGAACCATGAATCGCAATCGGGATCGCCACCGGCATTGCCGTCTACGGGTCGGTCTTCGCATCCGCCCTTCACCAGAAATTGGGCCGGGTCCTCGCCAGCATCCGACCCCTAGAGCGGCACCTGCCCGGAGTCGTCACCGCCATTCAACAGGGCAACGCCGCTCAGGCCATCAACGCCGCGCCAGCCCCGTTGCGAGCCCCGCTTGTCGCGGCCATTCACGCCAGCTTCGCCAGTGCGTTCGACGTTCTGCTCGTCGTCAGTGCTGTCTTAGCCCTTGTCGGAGCGGCCTGTTCCGGTGTTCTCATCCGACGTCGCGACTTCGTGGTCTCACACGACCAACCGACACCAGCACCGAAAGGGCCACTGGGCTCGCCTGTGTGATGAGAACACCTCGACGGAGCGCCTCACGAATCCGCACGCGCTCTAAGAGGCGAACCTTGTGCGAACGGTGGGGTGACCCAAACCTTTTTCGTGTTGTAGTCCCAGACAGAATGGCCATCTGGAGGCGAGAGCGGGCGACGACCTGGCCTGAACTGCCATCCCATGACTCAAAGGTCTCGACTTCGGCCTGCAGCAGGATCTTGACCCTTGGCCAATTCCGGGTCTAACGGCATCTCGTCGCGCACTTCTCGGGCGTAAATGTCGCACGGACGGGTTTTTTAAGACTGACCCGCTACCCGGTTTTGGTCAGTGCCCGTAACGACATAGGGTACAAGAGGGGGGCAATCACGCCCGCCTCGGACCCGCTTCGGTCCTACCGCCTCGGCGTCGGCCCGAAATGGGAGTACGCCGGGTGATCGGAGGATCATGATTTCACCCAAAGCATCCTGCGCAGGTAGCCAGCTCGACGAGCACCATGCTCCGGAGACAAACGGGCGCATGTCCGTCTGCCGAGTTTGCGGGACTCTAACCGACGGTCCGGTGGGGCTTCACCACATTCCCGACGAGCGACAAGTGACTCGCTCTGAGGAGTGGCTCATCGCGCAGTCACGAATGAAACATATTGGCCGCGCCAGATAGCTACATCCGCCGTGCAGCTCTTGCCATCTGTGACCACGTTTGGGCGCGGTATCCGGTCAAAGGCGCGGAAGTCGGTTCGAGTCCGCTGACCGCCGCAACTTGTAGTGTAAGAAACAACATCTGTGCTTCTGCGGGTGAGTGGCCGGCTCCCCGTCGCCGATCAGGTCGGGAGCGCGGGCCGCGAACCGCGCCTCCATCACTCTTTCCAAGACGTGACTTCGTGGGAGTGCTCGGTGTGCGGACACACTTCGCCCGTGGTGAGATCCAAGTACGTCGTAGCTGGGATCGACACACTCGCGCAGGAAGAGTCGCTGCGACGCTGCGGCCAGTACGCCGATTCCGAGCACGAGGACCCTGTCCCTCGCTGCCGGGTGCTATCGAATGTGCGATCTCACCTTCGCAAGTGGCGATAACACCAACAACACCTCACGCTGGCGCTGTCCTTACCGAGCTTCGGCCACGAGCCCATTCGAATCGAGAGGGCCCGGAAATGCAGCCTCAGCCCGTTCCGAAAGCACTCCGATCTGCCGGCGGGCCACAAGAAGGCTGGCAATGACGATCGCGACGGATGCTCCGATCAGAGCGATCCCTGCCGGCCCAGTGATCTGGCTGATCCCATTCCCGAACCAGTAGGGCCCAAAGGTAAACACCGCGCACCATACGATCCCTCCGGTGGCGTTGAAGACCAGAAAGCGGCGGTAGTGCATCCTGTTCATTCCAGCCAGAAAGGCTGCGTAAGTGCGGAGCACCGAGACGAAACGACCGAAGAAGACCACTTTGCCGCCGTGACGAGCGAAGAGATATCGGGCGATCTTCAGCTTTGTGTCATCAAGTCGGACGTAGTGCCCGAAGCGCCGGACAAGGGGATAGCCGCCCCTGTCCCCGATCCAATACCCACAGGTGTCGCCGAGAATTGCCGCTGCGGCGCCGATGATGAAGATCACCTCGGGCGAGAGACGATGGGTCGCTCCCGCGTAGACAGCTGCGGTGATGAGCGCGGTTTCACCTGGCAGCGGGATCCCGAAACTCTCGGCAGCCACCAATGTGAATACGGCCAGATACCCGTAGTTGGCGATCAGACTGTGAATGCTCATGGAGGGAAGCTCCTCCACAACGGGCGAGTTCGAATGATGGTCACCCTCGACCCGCACCGCTCGGGATGGGCCCAGACCCGATCGTTTGGGTCGTGGTGCAGAAGTTCGACAGATTGCCAACCCCGCCATCGAGCGGATGCACTGCGGAGGCCATCAGGCGTCTCGTCGGACCATGAGCACCCCGCCGACGACCAAAGCGCCGACGGCGTACGCGCAGACAACCGCGAATCCGACCCATGGGCTCAGTGCGGGCGACTGCCCGACGGTGTGTTGCACCGAGGTCATCGTCTGGCCGACGTTGAAGGGCAGGTACTCGGCAATGGGATGGCCGATCGATGCGGGTAGCGCCTCAACCAGGAGCGGGAGCACCAGCAGTGTGCCGACAAAGGCGGTGATGGCGCCGGCGGTGTGGCGAATGATCGTGGCGAGGCCCAGAGCGAAGATTCCGAGGACGCCAATCATCAGGCCGCCGCCGACTACGGCTCGCAGGACCCCCGGTTGGGAGAGCGTTGCGTGGGGAGCCGGGCTA
>JAUTXB010000044.1 GCA_030838245.1 Acidimicrobiaceae bacterium | reverse complement strand
CCGGGCATGAACCCGGGCACGTCGACGAAGGTGACGAGGGGGATGTTAAAAGCGTCACAGGTCCGGACGAACCGAGCTCCCTTTTCGGCCGCGTCGATGTCGAGCACGCCGGCCAGCATCTGGGGCTGGTTGCCCACGATGCCGACCACCTTCCCGTCGACCCGGGAGTACCCGCACACCAGGTTCATGGCCCAGTGGTGGTTGACCTCGAAGAACTCGCCGTCGTCGACGACCGCCTCGATGACCTTCTTCATGTCGTAGGGCTGGTTGGGCGACGCCGGCATCAACGCGGTCAGCTCGGGGGTGGCCCTCTCGGGGTCGTCGCCGGTGTCGATGACCGGCGGCTCCTCCAAGTTGTTGGAGGGGAGGAACGACAATAGGTAGCGCACGTCGTCGAGGCAGGACTTCTCGTCGGGAGACACGAAGGCGGCCACGCCCGACTTGGTGGCGTGGCTCATGGCCCCACCCAGCTCTTCGAGCGTCACGTCCTCGCCGGTCACTGTCTTCACCACGTCGGGACCGGTGATGAACATGTGGCTGGTGCCTTCGACCATGAAGATGAAGTCGGTCATGGCCGGGCTGTACACCGCGCCGCCCGCACAGGGGCCGAGGATCACGCTGATCTGGGGGATCACCCCCGAGGCTTGAGCGTTGCGGTGGAAGATGCCGCCATAGGAGTGGAGGGAGACGACGCCCTCTTGGATCCGTGCTCCAGCGCCGTCGTTCAGCCCGATCATGGGGACCCCGATCGACGAGGCCAGGTCCATCACCTTGTGGATCTTCTCGGCGAAGACCTCGCCGAGGGCCCCACCGAACACGGTGAAGTCCTGGCTGAACACGCAGACCCGCCGGCCGTCGATCTCCCCGAACCCGGTGATCACGCCGTCGGTGTACGGCCGGTTGTCCTCGAGCCCCATGCCGTGGGCCCGATGGCGGGCCAACATGTCGAGCTCTTGGAACGAGCCGTCGTCGAGCAGATAGTCGAGACGTTCCCGGGCGGTCATCTTGCCCTTGGCGTGATGTTTCTCGATCGATCGCGGTGAGCCGGCGTTCCTCGCCTGCTCGCGCCGCTCAGCGAGCTCCTCCAGCCGTTGGGTCATCGGGTGATCCATGAGGTCTGAGGCTACCGGACCCGCTCACCTGGTCCCATCCGGCCAGCTCCGGGGATCGGGAAGCGTGCGGAACGGCCCGAGGGCTGCTTGAGCGCCTTAGACCGGGCTGTTCACCCAGTGGGGCCCGCACCATACGTAAGTCACGGGGTTCTGCGAGCCCGAGCTCAGGTAGGCGCTGACGTTGCGGCCCCGATATTTCTGCTCCAGCACGGGGTCTCGTTCACCGGTCAGGGTCCAGCGGGCCGTTGGGCTTGCCGCCGCGCTCTGGCCTGGGGTCGCCACCTGCTGGCTGGGCCTGGTCCAGGCGGCCGGGCCGACGTCCCGGGCGGGCGGGGCGGGGTCGGCAGTACCTGAGGTCGAGTCGGAGGGCTTCCAGCCATCGATCCGGAACACCGCCCGCACGATGTCGTCCACCACGGCGAAGGCCCATTGAGGTGAGCGCCGGGACTCGGGGTCGGTCCAGCGAAGTCCGATCTTCCATGCCGACCGCATGGCTTCGTCGACCTGCGCGTCCGACATCCCCGGCCCGATCGACTTGCCCAGGCGGAGGAGCACGGCCCGGTGGCCTCGTTTGATCTTGGCTGGTTTGGCCAGCAGCGTGTTCAGCCTCGTCGCCTCGGTGCGCTGGGCGGGAACCGACCTGCCAGCGGCGGGAACCGACCGGCGAGCGCCCGATGACTTACCGGCCCGCTTGGCTTTGTTGGCTCCAGCGGCCAGCGCGGTACCACCACCGCGGTCACCCGATACCGATCGAAGACCCAGGGCATCGTGGGCTACCGCCTCTACCAACCGTGCCTCGTCGGCGCTGAGCCCGTACCGCAAGATATCGATGCGCACCGACCGCCCGCTCGATTCGATCTCTTGGATTCGATCGAGAACCGGGAAGGATCGCTCGCCGCGCCCCGGCTCGTCGGCAAGCCGGGCGGCCTGGACGTGGCGAAAGCATCGATCGTTTCGACCCCGACCGGCAAAGAACGCCCGCCCGGTCCGGGGATCGACCAGGAGGTACACGTAGGCGCCGAGCTTCTCGCCGATTCCTGGTGCGAATCCCTCGTCCATGATCGTCTTCCCTCGGGAGCGGAGGGTTGGCCTATTCCTGGACCAGTTCGATCAGCGTGCCGAACGCCGCCTTGGGGTGGACGAAGGCCACGGTGGTACCCCTCGAGCCCGGCCGGGGGGCCTGGTCGATGGTCTGGCCGCCATGGTCCTTCACCGCCTGGAGGGCGACCCCGCAGTCGTCGACCCGGTAGCCAACGTGGTGGATGCCCTCCCCCTTCTTCTCGAGGTACTTGGCTACGGGTGACGAATCGCTGGTTGGCGTCAGCAGCTGGATGTACGAGTCGGCCACCTTGATCAGTGCCTCTTCCACCCCGTCGGACTCGATGCGCTCGCGGTGGGCCACCGTGGCTCCGAAGGTCTCGGCGTAATAGGCAATGGCGGCCTCGAGGTCGTGGACGGCGATGGCCACGTGGTCGATCTCGGTCAGGAGCCCCGCGGGTCCCGCTGCCGTCGCCGCGGCGGTGGCCCCGGCCGTCGTCGTTCCGTTTGCCGTCGTTCCGTCGTTGGTGCTCACGCTCCATGCCTCCTGAACAATGTGATCCGGTCTTCGCCGACTTCCTCCCGGAATGCCGGGTCGTCGATGCCGAGGCCCTCTTCTGGGGCAAGGCACAGCACCCCGATCTTGCCCTCGTGCAGGTTCCGGTGCACCTGGTAGGCGGCCTCGCCCACGTTCTCGAGCGGGTGTACGGCGGACAACGGTGGCAGGATCTTGCCCTCGCACACCAGTTTGTTGGCGTCCCAGGCTTCTCGGTAATTGGCGAAGTGCGAACCCTTGATCGTCTTCAGCTTCATCCACAGATGACGATTGTCGTACTCGATCATGAAGCCCGAGGTGGCTGCGCAGGTAACGATCATGCCGCCCCGCTTGGCCGCGAACACCGACGCCCCCATGGTCTGGCGGCCCGGGTGCTCAAACACGATGTCCACGTCTTCGCCCACCAGGGCCCGGATGTCCTTGCCCAGCCGGCGCCACTCACCCTCGTCCTGGGTGTGCTCGTCCTTCCAGAATTTGTAGCCGGCCGCTTTGCGGTCGATCACCGCCTCCACCCCCAACTCGTGGAGCAGCCGGACCTTCTCCTCGGAGGACACCACGCCCACCGGCGTGCCCCCGCCGTTCAGGACGTACTGCACGGCGAAGGCCCCCAGGCCGCCCGATGCACCCCAGACGAGGACCTTGTCGCCCTGTTGCATGGCGGCACCGTTCTTGGAGACGATCATCCGATAGGAGGTGGAGTTGCACAGCGCGTTGACCGCGGCCTCCTCCCACGACAGGTGGCTGGGCTTGGGCATCAGCTGGTTGGCCTTGACCACGGCGAGATCGGCCAGGCCACCGAAGTTGGTCTCGAAGCCCCAGATCCGCTGGTTGGCGCCGAGCATCGAGTCGTCGTGGGAGGAGGGGTCCTGATCGTCGACGTAGTTGCAGTGGACGGTGACCTTGTCGCCCGGCTTCCAGCTGCGGACGGCGGACCCGACACGGAGGACCACGCCGGAAGCATCGGACCCGACGACATGGTACGGAAGGGCGTGGCGGGACCCCCAGGTGCCCTCTTTCCCCAAACGATCGAGAAAGCCGAAGGTGGGAAGAGGCTCGAAGATGGACGTCCACACGGTATTGAAATTGATCGAGCTGGCCATCACCGCGATATAGGCCTCGTCAGGAGCGAGCTCGGGCACGGCGACATCGCTGACGTGGAGGGACTTGCGTGGGTCCTTGTCCTCGGATGCCACGCCGTCGAACATGTCCACCTCCTCCCTTAGGACGTGGGCGGCGCGGTATGTATCGGGAAGCGAAATTTCGGCGATCTCATCGCCTGACGCTCCCGCCTGAATTGCTTGAAGGAAAGCCTGCATGGCGACTCAGGTTACTCGTCCCAGTTCGTCAACTTCGGGGCCAGGTTATGGCTCCCTGGTGGCCCCCTTGTGGCTCCCTTGTCGCCGTCTACATGGGACAAGGGAGCCACGAAGGGCCCGGGTTACTTAGCGGTCAGGATCCCGTACAATAGGGAGTCGATTCAGTCAGTTGTAAGTGTCAGTTGTCAGGTGTCGCCGGCCCTGTGGGGGTCGCCGGCTGATCAGGCCTCGGAGGTCTCAATGCCCGGTTCCGTCATCGTCGCAGGTGCTCGTACTCCGATCGGCAAGCTTTCCGGCGCGCTCGGTAGCTTTGCTGCCACTGAGCTCGGTGGATTTGCCATTGCCGCTGCTCTCGAGCGTTCCGGGGTGAAGCCCGAGCAGGTCGACTATGTGTTCATGGGCCAGGTCATCCTGGCCGGGACGGGCCAGATCACCGCCCGCCAGGCGGCAGCCAAGGCCGGCATCCCGATGACGGTGCCGGCCACGACCATCAACAAGGTCTGCCTGTCCGGCCTCAATGCGATTTATCTGGCCGATCTGCTCATCAACGCCGGTGATGCCGAGATCGTCGTGGCCGGCGGCATGGAGTCGATGACCCAGGCGCCCTACCTGCTCCCCGGGGCGAGGGGTGGCTACCGGATCGGAGACGGCACGCTCGTCGATTCGATGATGTACGACGGCCTCTTCTGTGCATTCGACCAGTGCGCCATGGGCCTGGGCACCGAGCGATACAACGGGGCCGACGGCGTGTCCCGGGAACGGCAGGACGCCTTCAGTGCGGCATCCCACGAGAAGGCCGCCGCCGCCATCAAGGACGGGCGATTCGCCGATGAGATCGTGGCGGTAAACGTGCCCCAGCGCAAAGGTGATCCCATTGTGGTCGACACCGACGAGGGAGTCCGCCCCGAGACCACTGCCGAGTCCCTCGGCAAGCTGCGGCCGGCGTTCTCCAAGGACGGCACCATCACCGCGGGCAATGCCTCGCAGATTTCTGACGGCGCGGCGGCGGTGATCGTGATGTCCAAGTCCAAGGCCGACGAGCTCGGCGTGACCCCGCTGGGCGAGTTCGTCGGTTACGGCCAGGTTGCCGGGCCGGACCCCTCGCTGCTCACCCAGCCGTCTCGTGCCATCGCCCAGGCCTTGGCCAAGACGGGCACGAAGCTCGATGACGTCGACTTGTTCGAGATCAACGAGGCCTTTGCCGCCGTCGGTCTTTCCTCCATGGACGACCTGGGCATCCCCGAGGAAAAGGTCAACGTCAACGGCGGCGCCATTGCCCTCGGCCACCCGGTTGGCATGTCCGGCACCCGGGTCGCCCTAACCGCACTCCAGGAACTGAAGCGTCGTGGCGGTGGCTTGGCCGCCGTCAGCCTCTGCGGTGGTGGTGGCCAGGGAGATGCTGCGTTGCTGCGCTCACTTGCCTGAGGCGTTGCTGCGGTCGCTTGCCTGAGGCGCCGCCGATGGGTTGCAGCCCTGGGACGCATTTAGTACGGCGGGCTGAACACCCCCGCCAACGTGGCAATCCCCTCGGTGGCGTCTGACCAAGAGGAGATAGGCAAGACCAGGACGGCCACGGTGCACGTGGGAAAGCCGTGCTCCTTGAGCTGCTCGCGCCCACCTGACTCGCCGGCGCCCGACCCGTCATCGGAAAGCAGCTCCCAAGCCAAGCGGTAGATGGTCGGGTTGTGGCCGACGACCATCGCCGAGATGACATCGTCGTCAATCTCCCGGATGTACTGCAAGATGGTCTCTGTACCCGCCTGGTACAGAGACCGATAGCTGTCGATGCGCAGGGGCGCACCCATCCCCTCGGCCACCAGAGCGGCGGTCTCATTGGTCCGGGCGGCGGCCGACGTCAGTGCCACTTGGGGCAGGGCGACGCCGTCCAGCCCGAAGACGCCCACCCCGGCGGCCAGCCGGTTGCCCAGGGCAGTGGCGTCCCGGCGACCCCGGGCGGTGAGGGGCCGGTCGTAGTCGCTGCCTCCTCGATGACCATGCGCAGTGGCCTTGGCGTGGCGCAGCAACCAGAGGTACTTGACGGAATGGGTCTCCGGCCGGTGCGCCGCAGGCATCGGTCAGGCGTCCACTTCCCGACGGCCCTCGAGCGCGCGCCCGAGGGTTAGTTCGTCGGCGTACTCCAAGTCACCGCCCACGGGCAGGCCACTGGCGATGCGGGTCACCTTGAGCCCCATCGGCTTCAACAATCGGGCCAAGTACATGGCCGTGGTCTCGCCCTCCAAGTTGGGGTTGGTGCACAGGATCACTTCATTGATCCCCTCCTCCTCCACCCGACCCAGCAGCTCGCGGACCCGGAGCTGGTCCGGTCCGATTCCCTCGATCGGATTCAACGCCCCCTGCAAGACGTGGTACCGGCCGGAGAACTCGCCTGTCTTCTCCACCGACACGATGTCTCTCGGGTCTTCCACCACACACACCGCCGTGGCGTCCCGACGGTCGTCGGTGCAGATCGAGCACAGGCCGCCCTCGGCGACGTTGAAGCACCGCGTGCAGAGGGTGATCTTCTCTTTGACGGCGATGATGGACGAGGCCAGCCGGTTGGCGTCCTCGGGGGCCACCTTCAACAGGTGGAAGGCGATCCGTTGCGCCGACTTGGGCCCCACCCCCGGCAACCGGCCCAGCTCGTCGATCAATGATTGCAGTGGCCCCGAAAAGATGGCCACTCAGTTCACCTCTTCGGCGCCGGGAAACGCCTGGAGCACACGGGCCTCCGGCGAGTTGTCGACGTCGGCCACCTCACCCAGCTCTGCTTCGTCGAAGGCCGAGAAGTCCTCCTCAGCGTCGTCCTCAACGTTGGGCGGCGGCGTGGACAGTCGGGCTGATGCGGGCGGCGAGGGTCGTGCCGCCGATGCCCCCGGACCCGACGCTCCACCCTGCGGACCAGATGCACCCGGTCCCGACGTTCCACCCCGCGAACCAGATCCACCCGCCCCCGACGCTCCACCTGACCCACCCGCCCCCGACGCTTCATCCTGC
>JAUTXB010000040.1 GCA_030838245.1 Acidimicrobiaceae bacterium | reverse complement strand
CCACCAGATCGGTATGGTCTCCAAGATCTTCAAGGAGGACGAGCTGGCTGACCTCACCCTCGAGTATGCCCGCCGGATCGCCGAGCGCCCGACGGTTACCTCGCTGCTCATCAAGGAGTCGGTGAACCAGTCCGTCGACAACATGGGCTTCCAGAACGCCCTGCAGGCCTGCTTCACCCTGCACCAGCTGAACCACTCCCACTGGGCCGAGGTCAACGAGGACGGCTACCCGGCGGGCAAGCCCGAACAAGGCGTGCCCGACTGGAAGACCGCCCCGCCGGTCGTGCCCGCGGTGAAGGCCCTGGTCCGTGCCCCCGACCCGGTGCGCTGACCACCACCAGGATTAAAGCAATTGGGAAGCGTCGACCGGTGCCGGTCTCGCCCGGCGCCGGCGACGTTTCACCGACCGACACCTTTGGGCCTTCCGCCGCCCCGCGGTCGCCCGTGCGGTTTATCTCGCCCCGCGTCCGGGTACGCTCAAACGTACCTCGGTTGTCAGTCACAACACGGGGATGACGAAAGCCCTCCGACCTCCATCGCGGGGCTTCGTCATACCTAATCTTGGTCCAGAAGCTCGTTCGGGACGGGGATGCTGGCCCGTGAACCGCCTTCCTGGAGGACCTCTCATCTGAAGAGCCGATGGGAGGGCGCGCCGGGGAACCGGTCACCGGGGATCGCGGGTGGCCAGTCCCCCGAGCAGGATGTCGACGAGGGTGCCGGTCGGGGGTGCGCCGGTCTCCTCGGCGGTGGCCCCGTACCGTTGGTCGACCATCCCGGTGATCGCGCTGGAGATGATCCACAACGTCTGGAACGGGTCGACGTGACGCAAGGATCCATCGGCCGCGCCGTCGGCCAACACCGATCGCCACAGCCCGAAGGCCTCGTCTCGGCGGTCGATCAGCACGGTCAACTCGGGGGTGGAGCGGACCCACTCCCAGTTGTTCGACGTGGCCAGGAACTCGTCACGCCACTCCACTCCCACCTCGACTGACGTCGCCAGCATGGCGCCGACTCGCTGGGCCGCACTGCCCTCGCCATCGGCGGCCTCTCGCAGCCGGGGAAGGAACGCGTCGAAGTACCGGTTGACGACCTCCACGAAGATGCTCAGCTTCGACGGGTAGTGGCTGTAGAGGGTCGGGCTCCGGATCCCGCTGGCGGCGGCGATGTCGCGAAGCGACGCGCCGTGGTAGCCGCGCTCTGCGAACAGACGTGCAGCGCGCTTGGCCACGACGTCGCGTCGGGCCCCGTCGGGGTGCCATCGTGAGGTCTGCCGCTGGGCTGTCTCTTCCATGGCTGTCCGATCATGTGGCGCTGGTTCCCTATCAACCGTTAGGCTAACCTATCGATCGATAGGGCAGGGGCGGTCGGAGGGAGCGTTGTGATGGCAGTGAACGATCGGGTCGACATCGAGCTCGACCCCTTCCGGGCCGAGGACCAGGTCCCCTACGAGCAGCTCCGGACGATGCGCAGGGAGTGCCCGGTAGCTCGCATCCCCGTCGGGTGGTACTTGTCGAGGCAGGCCGAGGTACTCGACGCAGTTCGCCAGGTGGACACGTTCGTGGCCAGCTTCCGCGCCCCCGGCGTCGAGGTGCCCGACGACGAGCAGTTCATCAACGAGATAGCCGAGCCCCGCCACAGTCGGGTACGAAAGATCATCAACGCCAGCGTCGCCTACCACAAGGCGATGCGCATCGAACCGTTCATCCGCGACCTGTGCGACGAGTACCTCGAACCGATGATCCGTCGTGGTTCGGGCGACCTGCTGGCCGACTTCGCGGTGGTCATCCCGGTCAACGTCATCGCCCACCTGATCGGGGTACCCCGCAATGACTGGCAGCAATTCTGGCGCTGGAGCGACGAAGTGGTGGAAGGGACCTATCCCACCCTCTACCGCAACGAGCGGGGTGCGGGGCTGGCCGGCGCCCACCCAGAGTTCACCGCCTACGTCGATGCCCTCGTCGCCGCCCGTCGGGAGGACGCCACCCCACCTGACGACTTCCTCACCCGCCTCCTGACCACCGAGGTCGAGGGGAGGAACCTGTCAGATGTGGAGATCCGGACTCAGCTGGTGTTCCTCATCATCTCCGGTAACGAGACCACCCGTCACCTCATCGCCAACCTGCTGGCCACGATGGCCACCCGGCCTGACATCTTTGCCGCCGTCAAGTCGGACCGGACACTCGTCGATCGGGCCGTCGAGGAGTCACTGCGCCTCCAGCCCCCGATCCACCTGCTCCTACGTAACGTCGCCACCGACACGACGGCGTTCGGCCCGGCGATGTGCGAAGGCGAGAAGATCGTGTTCGGCTTGGCCTCGGCCAATCGGGACGAGTCCGTGCACGCCGATCCCGATGAGTTCCGGCTCGACCGGCCGAACTGGCGTGAGCACGTCGCCTTCGGCGGCGGCTCCCACGTGTGCCCCGGTTCGGCACTGGCCCGGCTCGAGGCGAAGGTGGTGTTGGAGACCATGCTCGACCGGGTGGACACCCTCGAGGTGGAAGACGGGTGGCAGTGGCGCAAGACGCCCGTGTTCTGGGGGAACGGTCCCGTTGACCTCCCGGTGCGGATCACCGGCCATTGAGGACGGCTGGTTGAGGCGTCAAGATCGCCGAGATCTCGGCGGAGATGCTCCGCGACAGCGACGTCATGAAGCGGCGCTTGCGAGAGGGCGTCGAGTTCGTGAGCTTCCTTCGCAAGCGCCGGCAGCCAGCCTGATTTTGCTGACCCCTTTCAGCGCCCTGTCGGCCGGGCCTCCGCCATAGCTCGGCGGGTCACAGCCCTACCGCGCCATCCTCGAGCTCGCGGATGAAGTCGGCATGTCCATTGTGCCGGGCGTACTCCTGGATCATGTGAAGGTAGATCGATCGCAATGAGACCTGTTTGTCTCGCCACATGCCGTAGTCGTCCAGGCTGTGACTTTCAGCGGCTCGACGACTGGCGCCGCATTCTGCGCGCCATGCATCGAGATCGTCCTCCCAGTCGGCTTCATCGATCGGCACGAGAGCCCCCCCCGGCCAGATCGGCTGGCGATCGAGATCGCGACCCAGTATCCGCTGGAACCAGTTTCGTTCGGTTTCGGCCAAGTGGCGCACGAGTCCATGAAGCGACAGCTCCGACGAGGCGACCGGCCGATCCTTGCGTTGCCGGTCGGTCAGCCCTTCGCACTTGGCTCTCAGTGTGGCCCGATGGAACTCCAACCAGCGATCCAGTAGCTCTCGTTCCTCACGAACATACGTGGGCCGTACCCGTGATTGGTTGCTGACGTCTTCTGGCATAGCGGTTCCTCGTCCGTCTTTCGTTGCCGAACCGATCCAGTACCCTTAGGTCGTCTCGATGTCTTGGCCCTTGTCTCCATCAGTGGGAATTGGGGCCATTTATAGGACAACCGAGCACGGAGAGGTGCGAGAGCGGCCGAATCGGACTCACTGCTAATGAGTTGACCTGGGTAACTGGGTCCGAGGGTTCAAATCCCTCCCTCTCCGCTCAGGCTCATGGGCCGGATCCCGCAACCAGCCGGGCGTCCACTTCCCGTGGGCAGGGGTCGGCCATGACGTGCCGTAGGGATGGCCTCAGGTCCCGGGTAGATTGTCCTGGTGGCTGAGCGTTACTGGTTGGAGACGTTGGGCTGCCCAAAGAACCAGGTCGACTCGGAAAAGCTGTCCGGGACCCTTGCTGAGGGCGGCTACCAGCCGGCTGCCTCGCCCGAGGATGCCGACCTGGTGGTGGTCAATACCTGCGCCTTCATCGAGGCAGCGCGACAAGAGTCCATCGACACCATCCTCTCGCTGGACGACGCCCGCCGGGAGGGCTCCCGCCTGGTGGTGACCGGCTGCATGGCCGAGCGCTATGGGGACGAGCTGGCTGAGTCCCTCCCTGAGGTGGACCTGGTGGCGCCCTTCGGGGTGCAGTTGGCCCCTCCTGTCACTGCCGGGGCGGTCGCCCTCGAGCATCGGCCGGTCGGCATCCCGGTGGCCCTGACCAAAAAGGCCGCACTGCCCTCTTTCGATCTGCTCAACCTGCCCCGGCCCCCGGCCACCGCCCCGTGGGCGTACATCAAGGTGGCCGAGGGCTGCGATCGCAACTGCGGGTTCTGCGCCATCCCGTCGTTCCGGGGCAAGCAGCGCTCCCGACCGCCAGAGGCCATCCTGGCTGAAGCCGACCAGCTCGGGGCCCGGGATGGAACGCTGCAGGAGGTCGTGTTGGTGGCTCAGGATCTGGCCTCTTATGGACTCGACCGTTCCTCTGGATCGGTGGTGCCCCGTCCGGGGGGCCCCGCCGTCGGCTCCAACCGCCCCATCGTGGAGCTGGTGCGGGCCATGGCCGAGCGGGTGGAGCGCACGAGGTTGCTGTACCTCTACCCCTCCAGCCTGGATGACTCGCTGATCGATGCCATCCTGGCTACGGGCGTGCCCTACTTCGACTTGTCGTTGCAGCACGTGTCCCGTCCCTTGATCAAGCGGATGCGCCGGTGGGGGGAGGGCCAGCGGTTCTTGGACCGCATCGCCGACATCCGCCGGGCCGAGCCCACTTCCGCGTTCCGGTCGTCGTTCATCGTCGGCTACCCGGGCGAGACCGAGGCCGACCATGACGAGCTGTTGGCCTGGCTGAGCGAGGCCCAACTGGACTGGGTGGGGTTCTTCCCCTTCAGCCCGGAGGTCGGCACCTTCGCCGCCGACCTCTCCGACAAGGTCCCCGAGGAACTGATGGCCGAGCGCCTGCGGGAGTGCGCCGAGCTCCAGGACTCGATCACCGCCCGCCGTCGGGACGCGCTCATCGGCGATGTCGTCAACGTGTTGGTCGACACCGTGGGCGAGGGGCGGACGTACCGGGAGGCGCCCGAGATCGACGGGATCGTGTCGGTCCCAGACCACCTGGTGCCGGGAACCGTGGTCCAGATGCTGGTCACCGGGGCCGACGGCCCCGACTTGGTGGCCGAGCCGACCGGACTCGACGTCCCTACCCACAGCCTCGTCGCCGGCAGCGGGGCACGACGATGAGCGAGAGTTCCCTCCCCCACCCGCCGGCTGCGTCGCTTCCCCCGAGCCCGGGACCTCCGCTCCGGCCGGCAGAGGTGCGTACCTACACGTTCGGCCCCTCGGCGTTGATCACCCCGGCCAACGGCATCACCGTGCTTCGCCTCCTGGCCACCCCGTTGCTCATCGCCCTGATCATCTTGTGGGGGGCGAGCTGGTTCACCTTGGTCATCTGGGGCGTGCTGTCCTTCACCGACGGCATCGACGGTTGGGTGGCGCGGCGCCAGGGGACGACCCGGTCGGGTGCGTTCCTCGATCCGCTGGCCGACAAGGTGGTGGTGCTGGGCGCGCTGATCGCCCTGGTGGCCAACGGGACGATCTGGTGGGTACCGGTGGCCATCATCGCTGTCCGAGAAGTGGGGATGAGCGTCTACCGGACCGTGGTGGGCCGGAGCGGGGT
>JAUTXB010000031.1 GCA_030838245.1 Acidimicrobiaceae bacterium | reverse complement strand
ACAGGATGCCGGCCATGACCGATCGAGCTGCATTTCCCGTGCACAGGGTCAGGACACAGGGTCTCCCCCGATCAGGTGGGTGGGGGGCGGCCATCGGGTCACGCTACCCGGTGGCTCTCGCTCTCGGGCCAGGTCGCGGGGCCGGGTGCCGGGCACTAGGCCTCCTGATCCGTTTGCCTAGGCACTCAGCTGGATCTCAGTTTTGGGTGCAACGCTCTCCGGGTGTCCGAGCGCTTCCGTAGCTGTGTGAACGCTCTGACGGGCAGGGCGCGACGGGCTGAGCTCGTAGCCGTGGCCGTCCTGGTGGTTGCCCCACTCCTGTTCTTCGGCATTCCCGGCCTGGTTGGCCACCCCGTGCTGTTCGGCGACAACCTGTACCAGAACCTCCCGATGCGGACACTGGCCGGCAATCAGATCAGGCAGGGGACCTTCCCCTTGCTCAATCCCTACATCTGGAGTGGTTCGCCCTTGCTCGGCGGGTGGAACGCCGGAGCCATGTATCCCTTCACCTTCTTGTTCGCCGTCTTCCCGGCCACCGCCGCGTGGGTCCTCAACGAGATGCTGGTCTACTGGGTGGCGGCGCTCGGGTTGTACCTCTTCCTCCGCGCCTCGGGCCTCCGCCCTCCCGCCGCACTGCTTGGGGCGGCGTCGTTCGCCTTTGCCGGGTCCATGGCCTCCCAGTTGGTGCACTTCGGGGTGGTGGCCGGGATGAGCTGGGTGCCGCTGATGTTGCTGGCGCTGTTACAGCTGTCCCGGCGCCCGACCGCGCACGCCCGGCTGGGCTGGATCGCATTGCTCGGGGCCAGTGGAGGCATGTGCGTGCTCGCCGGCGAACCGCGGGCCGTCGACGAGGCGGTCATCATCGCCGCCTTGTACGTGGCCTGGCGAACGATCCGCGCCGGGCGAGCGGCCATCGGGTTCCTTGTCTCCGCCACTATCGGCCTGGCCCTAGCCGTTCTCTTTGGTGCCGTGCAGTGGCTGCCCGGCCTCAGCGTGGTGTCCACCTCCCAGCGAGCGGCGTCCACCTACTCACTGTTCAGCTCGGGCTCGCTTCCCGGACAATGGTTGCTCTTGCTTGGGATCCCCGACCTGCTCGGCGGATCCGGTTCGTTCGGTCAGCCGTCCTTCTTCGCCCACTACAACCTGGCCGAGGTCACCGGCTACGTCGGGATCGTGCCGATCGTCGGGGCGGTGTCCCTACTCGCCACGCTGCGCTGGCGGCGCCCCGTTCCGGAGTGGTTGGGCTGGATCGGGATCGCCCTGATCGGCGTGATCCTGGCCCTGGGCGGGAACTCCCCACTCGGCCCGGCGTTGAGCCATATCCCCCTCTTCGGGAGCCAGCGCCTCCAGAGCCGGAACATACTGGTGACGGATCTGGCTCTCGGCATTCTGCTGGCCTACTGGGTCCAGCACACCATCGACGGTCCCGTCCTGGCCGAGCGTCGCGCCCGTGCCGGGACCTCGGCGTCGAAACGCCGTACCTTGGCCGTCTCGCTGTTCGTGCCCACTATCGTCGCCGCCGTTGCCGTGGTGGCCATGGTGTTCCCGTCCCAGTTCGCCAGCTGGATGCAAGCCCTCCCGAACCAGGTGGGGAGGGCAAGCCACCTCTGGCCGTCGCTCCTTCCCTTCCTCTTTATCGCCATCTTGGTCGGGACCTTCCTGATCGTGGCGCCCCGCCTCGACCGTCGGCTGCGGGTGCGGTTCCTCTCCGTCATCGTCCTGGTCGACCTGGCCGCGTTCACCGTGACCAGCCTGTTCGCCGTGGACGGCGGCCAGTTCTGGGGCACTGTTCCCGCCGCGGCCACGCCTTCGCCGGTGACTGGCTCGGGTTCGGCCACCGGGACGGGGGCCGCCGGGCAAGCCGACTCGATCGGACGCACCGGGCGCTTCGCCATCTACGACCCGCTCCTGGTCGGTGGGCTGCCGACCCTGGTCGGCCAGCCCGACCTCAACATCCAAGACGGCCAGTACGGCGCCCAGGGATACAGCGCCATCGTCGACAACGGGTATGCGGCGGCCACCGGGTCCCATGCGGCCATGGGCGAGGGAACGAATGCGCTGACGCCGGTGGCCATCGGGAACGGAGTGCTCGACCAACTCGACACGAAGACCCTGTTCACACCGTCGAGCTATCTGATCACGCCCGTCACCGGCCCAGGCGAGCCACAGGCGCCCACAGCCATCACGCCGCCCGTCGATCCTCAGGCCGCCCACCGAACGGTGGTGAGCGGCGGCCGAGCCTCATGGTTCATCGGCATGCCCCTTCCGGTCACCGCGGTGACCGTCCCCGCACTCTCTCCGTCGAGCGCTCCCACCAGCGCGCGGATCGGCTTGATCGAGGCGAGCGGCGTCGTCGTCTGGGAGACGGCCGACGTCGCCCCGGCGACTGGCACCCTGTCGGCCCGCTTCGGTCCGTCCGTCGAAGCGGTGGCCGTCACCGTGCAGCCCCTGGTCGGCCCCACCACGTACGGCGCGCCGACGATCACCGCATCGTCGGGTCAGCGGTTCGTGGCCGACGGACAGTTGCAGGGAGCCCGCACGCTCTCCCACTGGACGTTCGAGGGGACCGACGGGCTCTTCGCCGTCTTTGCCAACCAGCGGGCCACACCACCACTGACCCTGCGGTCCATCGACGGAAGCTCGCTCGAGGGGGCGTCGATCACCCGCCGGACTGGGCCCCTGCTCGAACCGACATCGGCCACGGTGACCAGCCCCACCGGCGTACTGGTCGTCCGCTCCATGGCCGCCATCCCCGGCTGGAAGGCCACCTGGCAGGCCGCCTCGGGTAGCCCGGCCGTCGTCCTCCCCGTCCGGGCCGTGGGCATCGTCCAGGGAGTCAGGGTGCCACCGGGAACGGGGACATTGACCTGGTCGTATCAGCCTGACGGGGCGTGGGTCGGCCTCTGGCTGAGCGTCGCCGGAACGGCTGCCCTGCTGGGCCTGATGGCAGCCTGGTGGGCTCTTCGACGGAGGTCGCTGCCCGTTCGCACCGGGTACACCGGAGCGAACGGGGCTACGGGGGGTCGGGGGTCGAACCGGTATTGATGGGGTTGGTCAGCAGCCGGCCGCCGTCACACACGATCAGCCGTGCTGTCGAGAAGCTGGTCAGGATGGCCGACGGGCGCGAGTGTCCCCACTGTCGCCACGTTCGCCTGCTACACCACATAGGTGTCATCGGAGGACACTCCCTCCACTCATAGGTGACGAGGGGGCAACCAGATGTCGGAACTTCGTCCAAGTAAGCAGTTCGTCGTCGGCGCCGTCGCCGGCCTGGTGATCGCCGGCGTCGGTGTCGGGTTGGGGGTGGCGCTGACCAGCTCCCCGGGCTCGGCCAAGACGGTCTATTCGACTGGGTCGACCGGGCCTCAGGGCCCAACCGGGCCACAGGGCGCACGGGGGTTCCCCGGACCGGCCGGACCACAGGGCCCCGTGGGTGCGACCGGCCCGGCCGGCGCGCCAGGTCCCAAGGGAGCCACCGGACCCGAGGGCCCAGCCGGGACCGGCACGGGCAGTTCCCGACGCGCCCTCACCAGCAGCGTGGTCGAGGGAACGCCGGTCACCTCGGCCGCCAGCCCGGCCGCTGGCACCACCGTGTCATCCACCGCCACCTGCCCGACGGGTCGGGTGCTCCTCGGGGGAGGAGCTCAGGTGGCGAACGGCGAGCTGACCGTGCTTCCTTCCGCGGCCACGAGCACGACCAAGGCCACCACGGCCACCAGCGCCACCCAGACAGGGGTAGCACTCCTCACCTCGGAACCCTCGACGGCCCGATCATGGAAGGCGGTCGGTGTGGTGACCGGCCCGATGGGAGCAGGTGCGACGATGTCCGTTCAGGCCTACGTAGTGTGCGGCACGCAGTAGGCGGGGCCGCACATCAATGGCCCAGAGGCTTTGCTCCGAGCAGCTGTGCTCCGGGAGGAAGGCCTCTAGTTGACGTGGACGCCCGAGATGGCGCGGGCGATGATCAGCCGCTGGATCTCTGACGTGCCCTCGAAGATGGTGTAGATCTTCGAGTCCCGATGCCACCGCTCGACCGGATGCTCCCGGATGTAGCCGTAGCCGCCCATGATCTGGATGGCCTCCTCGGTCACGTAGACCGCCGTCTCGCCCGCGAACAGCTTGGACATCGACCCCTCACCGGCGGTGAACTGCTTCCCGGTGCTCCCCATCCACGCCGCCCGCCACACGAGCAGCCGGGATGCGTCGATCCGGGTCTTCATGTCGGCCAGCTTGAAGGCGATCGCCTGGTTCTCGATGATGGCTCGACCGAAGGCCTTGCGCTCCTTGGCGTAGTCGAGCGAGTACTCGTAGGCGGCTCGTGCGATCCCCAGGGCCTGGGCCCCGACGGTCGGGCGCGAGGCCTCGAACGTCTTCATGGCCGCCTGGCTGGTAGACCGCTTCCCCTCCCGGGCGCGGGCCAGCTTCTCGTCGAGCTTGTCCTTCCCGCCCAAGAGGCAACGGCCCGGTACCCGCACGTCGTCCAAGACGACCTCGGCGGTGTGGGACGCACGGATACCCATCTTTTGGAACTTCTGTCCCTGGGTCAGGCCCGGGGTGCCCGGGGGAACGATGAAGCTGGCCTGGCCCCGGGAGCCGAGCTCGGGCTCGACCGATGCCACCACCACGTGGATGTCGGCGATCCCGCCGTTGGTGATCCACGTCTTGGTGCCGTTGATGACCCATTCGTCCTTGGCCTCGTCGTAGACGGCCCGGGTGCGCAGGGACGAGACGTCCGACCCGGCGTCGGGCTCCGAGACGGCGAAGGCTGCCGTCTGGATCTTGTCCGGAGTCCCGAAGCATTGGGGGCCCCACTCCATCAGCTGCTCGGGCGTGCCGTTCCCGGCAATGCCGGCCAAGCCCAGGGTGCTTCCGAAGATGGACAGGGCGATCCCGGCGTCTCCCCAGGACAGCTCCTCGTTGGCGATGGGCAGCAAGAGCCCGGTGGGATCGAGGAAGCACTGGGTGATGAAGTCGAAGGAGTAGAGCCCGATCTTGGCGGCCTCTTCGATGATGGGCCAGGGCGTCTCTTCCCGCTCGTCCCATTCGTGCCCGGCCGGACGGACCACCGTCTCGGCGAAGTCGTGCACCCATTTTTGGATCTGCAGTTGGTCTTCGTTGAGATCCATGGAGAAGTCGGACATTGCGTCCCCTTCCTGTTCGGCCCGGTGGGGGCTCGGTTGTCGGGCGCGCGGTGGCGCCCGAAGTGATCCTACCCGTTGTTACTCAATGGTAACCCTTGGGGGGGTCGACTGCCAGCGATGGTCCTTTTCCCAGGTCAGACCCACTTGACACGTGGCCGTCCACCGCCACCAGCACCGACGCTGCGACGGCCACCACCGTGACCCCCGCCCCGACCAGGAAGGCTCCGGTGCCGCCCCGCAGGGTGAAGAGCCACCCGCCGAAGGCCGGGCCGATGACCCGGGCCAGGCTCGAGAGCCCCTGCTGGATACTGAGGGCCCCGCCCCGTCGCCACGACGGTGCCCGGCCGGCGACCAGCAGCGCCAGGGTCGGGGTGACCAACCCCTGGCCCACGGTCAGCACCACCAACGGCAGGGCCAACCCGGCCAGCGAGTGGGCGGTGGGAAGCAAGGCCAGGCCGACGGCTTGGACGACCAGGCCCGAGACCAAGGCGACCGACTCGCCCAGCCAGGCCACCACCCGGTGGACCAGCTGGGTCTGTACCAAGACGATCACCACCCCGATGACGGCGAACACGCCGCCGGTCCCGGACAGCCCGAGCGAGGCGCGGCGGTTGGCGTACAGGGAAAAGACGGCCTCGAAGGCGCTAAAGGCGCTGACGCTGCACACGGTGGCGATGCCCAAAGCCAAGAGGACACGGCGCTGCGAGATCTTCGCCGCCACCACCGGGACGGCGCTGGCGGCCGCCGATCGGCGCCTGGCCGACGGGGGATTGGTCTCGGGCAAACGGACCAGGGCGATGACCGCGTTGGCCGCGGCGATGCCGGCGGCGATCAGGAACGGGAGCCGGGCGCCGCCCAGCGCGGACAACGACGCCAGCGCCGGTCCGAGAACGAACCCGACCCCGAAAGCGGCACCGAGGAGCCCGAACAGTCGGGGTCGTTCCGCCGGCTCGGCCAGGTCGGCCACGGCGGCATGGGCCACCCCGAGCGAGCCCCCCGATCCCCCGTCGATGATCCTGGCCACGAAGAGCAACCAGATGCTGCCGGCCAGACCGGTGGCCAGACTGGCCAGCGCCGTCCCCACCAGGGACATGACCAGCACCGGCTTCCGGCCGATCCGGTCGGAGAGCCGCCCCCATACCGGGGCGAACGCGAACTGCGCGGCCGAGAACGAGGCGACCAGCAACCCGATGGTGGCCGGTGACGCGCCGAACCGTCTCGCGTAGAGCGGGAGCAATGGAAAGACCATGCCGAAGCCGACCAGGTCGACGGCGACAGTGGTCCAGATGATCCCGAAACCGGGCGGCACCCGCCGACGGGCTCCCCCAGTAGGAGGAGGCTGAGCCGGCGGTGCGACGCGATCTCTGGAGTGGAACCGGTACCTCACCGCCGCGTTCGCCGTGACGACGATGGGCAGTGAGCTGGCCGGTGGTCCGAGTACGGGCCGGTGGCCCGTCCGGACCGGATCTTGCTAGCCCGCTGCGGGGCGGACGTCGACGGCCTGCAGGCCCTTGGGGCCCTCCTGCACGTCGAACTCGACCGCCTGACCTTCTTCAAGGCTGCGGAAGCCGTTCATCTGAATGGCGGAATGATGTACGAAGACATCAGGTCCGCCACTGGGCTGCGAGATGAACCCGAAGCCCTTCTCGGCGTTGAACCACTTAACTGTTCCGGATGCCACGGTGGCATTCTCCTTTTTCTGCAAACATGTCTCTTGCAGAGAGGACCGCCTCGGAG
>JAUTXB010000038.1 GCA_030838245.1 Acidimicrobiaceae bacterium | reverse complement strand
GATCGACCACATCCAGCCGGTCGAAGACAACGGCCCGGTCGCCCTGTCCAACCTCTGTCGGCTGTGTTCGTGGCACCACGACAAAAAGACCAACGCCGGCTATGTCGTCTACAAAGACGGGAACGGCGACTGGCACTTCGACCCACCCCCACCGTTCGGACAAGAACCCGACCTCGGGGGCGAGCTCTATGACCTCGATGGCTACGGCGATGACCAACCCAACGGCGGGACCAGTGACGGCCAGGGCGATGGCAACCACGGCGTGACACGTTCAGGGGCGGGACCGCCCGGAAACAACTCGAAACGGGGCGCCCGATCGGACCGAACTCCCGGCCCCGGGCGAAATGCCGGCCCAGGTCGAAGAACTACGTCGGGTCGTGATGCCCAGTCGGGCCGAAAGGCCCAGTCGGGTGACAATGCCGGCCGCGGCAAGTCGCCACCCCTCTTCGATCCAGACGCCGGCGCGTAGCGCGACCTGTGGGGCCGACAGGCCTCCTTGTCCATCGGTGATCCCGATGGCGCGTGATTTAGCCCAGGCGCTCGATGATGGTGGCGTTTGCCTGCCCGCCACCCTCGCCCATGGTCTGCAGTCCGTAGCGGGCGCCGGTGCGCTCCATCTCGTTCAGCAGAGTGGCCATGAGCCGTGCGCCCGAGCACCCGGTGGGATGACCAATGGCAATAGCACCGCCGTTGACATTGACCTTGGTCATGTCCGGGTGATGCTCCTTCTCCCAGGCCAGAATGACCGAGGCAAACGCTTCGTTGATCTCGACAAGGTCGATATCGTCCAAGCTGAGCTTCGACTTCTCCAGTACCAGCGTCGTCGCCGGTATGGGAGCCGTGAGCATGATGACGGGATCATTGGCGGCCACGGCGAAGGTGTGGAAGCGGGCACGCGGGCGAAGGCCCAACTGGCCGGCCCGCTCCTCGCTCATCACCAACACGGCGGCAGCCCCATCGGAGATTTGCGACGAGGACGCCGCAGTCACCCGTCCGTCTTCGATGAAGGCCGGTGGTAGCGAGCTCAGCTTCTCCAACGTCGAGCCACGACGGACTCCCTCGTCAAAGGTGAGCTCACCCTCGCTGGCATGGTCGCCGACGGCACCGTTCTCGTCGACTCGGCGCGTGGCCAGGGGCACGATCTCGTTCTCGAACCGACCCTCGTCGATGGCCCGGATGGCCCGCTCGTGCGATTGGAGTGCCAGCCTGTCCATGGCATCTCGGCTCACGTCCCATCGCTTGGCGATCTCCTCGGCACAGAGACCCTGATGGATGAAATCGAACCGTTCGTGCACGGTGGGTCCGTAGGCTTCGCCGGGACCAGACTCGGTCGTGGAACCGATCGGCACGCGGCTCATCGACTCCACGCCGGCGCCGATGGCAATGTCCATCGCACCGGACATCACGGCCTGAGCTGCGAAGTGCACGGCCTGCTGAGCCGAGCCGCACTGCCGATCGACGGTCGTGCCCGGCACGGTGTCAGGGAACCCAGCGGCCAAGGCGGCGTTGCGTCCGATGTTCATGGCCTGCTCCCCGACGGTCATGGTGCAGCCCATGACCACGTCCTCGATCAAAGCCGGGTCGAGGTCGTTCCGCTCGATCAGCGCCTTCAGCGGCTGGGCGGCAAGGTCCACCGCGTGCCAGCCCGACAATCGGCCGTTCCTCTTCCCCACCGGAGTGCGGACAGCATCGACAATTACGGCATTCACCATGTCGACATCCTACGGGAACGATGAGGGGCAGCCACCCCGAGAATCCATATCGGCTTGGCCGTTGCAGAGAGGGCACCCGGCTGCCGAAGGGACGGGCGCGATGGCCTGCTGAGGGGAAAGGGGGCGATGGCGTCGAAGCGAGGGGCTTGGTTGCCGAAAGTCTCGGGGTGTGTCACATTGCCCCTCGCTCTATGGAAACCCCGATGGATCTGCAATTCACCGCCGCCCAGGAAGAATTTCGGGCCGAGGCCCGAGCCTGGTTGAGTGCCAACGTCCCCCCGCCGGGCTCCCTTCCTTCCCTGGACACAGCAGCAGGGTTCGAGGTCCATCGGGCCTGGGAACAGCAGATGTTCGACGACCGGTGGTCGGTGGTCAACTGGCCGGAGGAGTACGGGGGACGCGGTGTCGGCATCCTCGAGTGGCTGATCTTCGAAGAGGAGTACTGGCGGGCCCAGGCCCCAATCCGGGTGAGCCAGAACGGTGTCTTCCTCCTCGCCCCGACCATGTTCGAGTTCGGGACGGATGAGCAAAAGGCCAGGTTCCTGCCCACCATGGCCTCGGCCGAGGAGATCTGGTGCCAGGGATGGTCGGAGCCTGATGCCGGCAGCGACCTGGCCGGGATCCGCAGCCGGGCGCGCCGTGCACCCGACGACGACGGCTGGTTGCTCAGCGGGCAGAAGACCTGGGCCTCGCGAGGTGCCTTCGCCGAATGGTGCTTCGGCCTCTTTCGCACCGATCCCGACGCCGAGCGCCATCGAGGACTCACGTACTTCCTGCTCGAGATGAGCTCACCCGGCGTGACCGTCCGCCCCATCCCCCAGATCGACGGGGAGACCGGGTTCGCCGAGATCTTCTTCGAGGACGTGTTCGTACCCGATGCCCAGGTGCTCGGTGGCGTGGACCAGGGCTGGAGCGTGGCCATGGCAACGGCCGGCTCGGAGCGGGGGCTGAGCCTTCGCAGCCCGGCCCGCTACACCGAGGCGGCCGGTCGCCTGGTCGACCTGTACACCGAGCGGTCGAGAACCGATCCGGCCGGCGCGGCCCGAGTCGCCGACGACGTGGCCCAAGCCTGGATGGACGCCGAGGCCTACCGATTGAACACGCTGTGGACCGCCACCCGTGTGCTGGAGGGCGGCTCGGTGGGGGCCGAGGCCAGTGCCAACAAGATCCACT
>JAUTXB010000277.1 GCA_030838245.1 Acidimicrobiaceae bacterium | reverse complement strand
GTCCCGAGTGCGCGCAGGATCGCGGCCGCGTCCCCGGTTCGGTCGGCGGAGTACGACGAGATGCCGGCATACAGGGCCTTGCCCGAGCGGACGGCGTGATCGAGGGCGCCCATCGTCTCCTCGAGGGGAGTGTTCGGGTCGAAGCGGTGCGAGTAGAACACGTCCACGTAGTCGACGCCCATCCGGGCCAACGACTGGTCGAGGCTCGCGAGCAGGTACTTGCGCGAACCCAGGTCCCCGTAGGGACCGGGCCACATGTCCCACCCCGCCTTGGTCGAGATGACCAGCTCGTCGCGGTACGGGGCCAGATCCTCGCGCAGGAGCCGGCCGAAGTTGGTCTCGGCGCTCCCGTAGGGCGTCCCGTAATTGTTGGCCAGGTCGAAGTGGGTGACCCCGAGGTCGAAGGCCCGCCTGACGATGGCGCGCTGGGTGTCGAGGGGGTGGTCGTCGCCGAAGTTGTGCCACAGGCCGAGCGAGAGCGCGGGCAGCAACAGCCCGCTCCGCCCGCAGCGCCGGTACTCCATCGACTCGTATCGATCGGGAGCGGGCACGTAGCTCGGCACCGGGCGAGTCTACGTCGCGGCCCGGTCCCGCAGAGGGCCGGGCGGTAGGGTGATGGGGGCGAGGCGACCCCGCCGCCGCCTGCGGGAAGACAGTTCGAGGGGTGATGCCGTGCAGGTCACGATCGTGGGCGGTGGCAGCTACCAGTGGTCGCCCGAGCTGATGGCCGACCTGTTCGGCACCGAGTCGCTGCAAGGGCTGCACCTGGTCCTCGAGGACATCGACCCGGCCCCGTTGCCCCGGATGCAGGCGTTGGGTGAGAAGGTCAGCGCCGCACTGGAGGCCAAGGCCACGGTCACAACCACCACCGACCAGCGCCGGGCCCTCGAGGGGGCGGACTTCGTGATCGTCACCATCTCCACCGGCGGCTTCGCCTCGATGGCCGTCGACCTGGACGTCCCCGCCCGCTACGGCATCCGCCAGTCGGTAGGCGACACCGTCGGTCCCGGCGGCGTCAACCGGGCGTTGCGCAACGTCCCCGTCCTGGCCGGCATCGCTCGGGACATGGAGGAGGTCTGCCCAGACGCCTGGCTGCTCAACATCACCAACCCCATGTCGGCTCTGACCCGCACCGTCACCGCGGTGAGCTCGATCAAAGTGATGGGGCTGTGCCATGAGGTTGGCAACTGGTGCTGGGATGTGGCCCTCATGCTCGGCCTGCCCCACGATGTGGTGCGACCCACCGTGAGCGGGGTGAACCACTTCCCGGTCGTCACCGACGTCGACATCGACGGGCGGGACGGCCTGGACATCCTCCGGGGCATCACCGAGGAGGTCGGCGGCCTGGCCGCCCTCGCCCCCCAGCCGGGCCAGGAGGAGGCCCCCCAGTTCTCGAAGCTCGACTTCGCCCGGCGCCATCGGCTGCAGCTCACCCTGTTGGAGCGCTGGGGCGCTATCCCCGCGGCCAACGACCGTCACCTGGCCGAGTTCCTGCCCTCCATCCTCACCGCTGAGTCGGAGTGGGGAGCGCCGTTCGGCATCGAGCTGACCAGCATCGAGAAGCGCCAGGAGCATCAGGACGGGTACGTGGCCGATGTGGGCGCCTGGCTGGCGGGGACCAAGGACCTGCAGACCTGGCCATCCGGTGAGCTCCCAGCCGTGGTCGTCGACTCCCTGGTCACGGGCGAGCGCCGCGACCTGCCGGTCAACATCCCCAACCACGGCCAGTGCCCCGACATCCCCGTGGGCTCGGTGGTCGAGTCGATCTGCGTGGTCGACGGCGACGGCGTGCGCGGCCGCGACCAAGCCGCGCTGCCGGCACCGTATGCCGAGCTGATCCGGCGCCATGCGGCCAACCAGGAGCTGACGGTGCGGGCCGCGCTCGAGGGCGACGGCGCGCTGGCCCGGGCCGCGTTCGCCCTCGACCCGCTGGCCGGGCGGGGCGATCTCGAACAGACTGACGCCATGGTCGACGAGCTGTTGACCGCGACCGCGGAGTGGCTCCCCCAGTTCCCGGCACCGACGGCCTGACCCGAGGATCGCAGATGCAGATCGGTTTCATCGGCCTGGGCGCCATGGGCCTGCCCATGACCCGCCACCTGGTCGAGGCCGGGCACACGGTCACCGTGGCGTCGCGCAGCTCGGGCCCGGTCGAGGCGGCCGTCGCCTTCGGTGCGGTGGCGGGAGGCTCCCCGGCGGCCGTGGCCGGGGCCAGCCAGGTGACGATTCTGTGCGTCCCCGACTCGCCCGACGTGGTCGACGTGATCATCGACCTGCTGCCCGCCCTCGGCCCGGACAAGACAGTTATCGACTGCTCGACCATCGACCCCGATGTCGAGCGAGAGCAGCACGAGCGGGTGTCGGGTCGCGGCGCGGCGTATCTCGACGCGCCGCTCTCGGGCGGCACGGCAGGCGCCCAGAAGGGCGCGCTCACCCTCATGGTCGGGGGCGCGGCAGAGGACCTGGAGCGGGCCCGGCCGGCGCTGGAGCCGTTCGCCGGACTGGTCGTCCACGTCGGCGGCCCGGGCATGGGCCAGGTGGTCAAGCTGTGCAACAACCTGATCTACGCCGCCCAGATGGAGGCGACGGCCGAGGCCACCGCGCTGGCCGTCCGCTCCGGTGTCGACCTGCGCAAGCTCCACGAGGTCCTGATCCATTCGACCGGCGACTGCGCGGCCGTCCGCACCCGTTTCCCGGTCCCTGGGGTGGTGCCCGACAGCCCGGCCTCCAACGACTGGGCTCCCGGCTTCATGACCGACCTCATGGCCAAGGACCTCGGCCTGGCCCTGGCCTACGCCGCCCGGATGCACGTCTCACTGGACAGCACCGAGCTGGCCAGGAAGAGCCTGGCCGCGGCCTCGGCTGCCGGCTATGGCCGGGAGGACTTCTCGTCCCTGGCCAAGGTCATCTTGGACCGGGGAGCGGATGGCTGAGGTCGACGACGCGCTCGGTCTCCCGGCGCTGATCCTGGCCGCCGACCACCGGGCCCGGGGCGTGGCCACGGTGGAGGATTACGGCATCTATACCGCGGCCATCACCGCCGCCCTGCCCCACGTCGACGGCATCCTGGCCTCGGCCCAACCGCTGTCGGATCTTCGTTCGACCGGAGCGCTGAGCACCCGGCACCGGACGTACCTGTCGCTCAACCGGACCGGCCTGGCCGGTTCGGCCTTCGAGCTCGACGACCGGCTGGTGGCCTCAGTCGAGCGGGCCGCGGCCGAGGGGTGGACGGGCATCAAGCACATGACCCGCATCGACTTGGACGACCCCCTGACCGCACCGGCCCTCGAGCTGCTCGGCCGGGTACTCGAGGAGGCGTCCTATGCCGGGCTCGAGGCCCTGATCGAGTGCGTTGGCTGGAAGGACGGGCACATGGCCCGAAACACCGACGCCATCGTGCACGCCGCCATCATCGGCCACGACCTCGGGGCCCCCTTGCTCAAGGTCCCCGTCCCTGACGAGCCATCAGGGCCGCCCCGGTCCCATGCCGTGGCCCGGGTCATGGCCAGCGTCGGCTGCCCGGTGCTGTTCCTGGGCGGGCCGGTCGGCGAGGACAGCGAGGCCGTGCTCGACGAGGTGGCCGACGTGATGGCCGGTGGGGGCTCGGGCCTGGCCGTGGGCCGGGCTGTCATCCAGCATTCCGACCCGGCCGGCATGGCGGCGAGGCTGGCCGAGGTCGTCCGCGGTCGGTGATCCTCACCGTCGACCTGGGCACCACCGTCACCAAGGTGGCGCTGTGGGACGCAGGAGGGTTGGTCGCGCTGGGACGCGCCCCGCTGGTCACCGCCCGACCCGAGCTCGGCTGGGCCGAACAGGACCCGGAGTCGTGGTGGGCCTCGGTGGTCGAGGCCACCCGGGCGGCGGGCACGGCCGCCGGCCGCTCGCTCGATTCCGTCCGGGCGGTGTCCTGTTGCGGGGCACGCCAGACCTTCGTGCCGGTGGACGGCGACGGCGCGCCGCTGGGCCCCGGCCTCCTGTGGTCCGACCGGCGGGCCGGCGCCGAGGCCAGGGCGCTGGCTGAGGCGCTCGGTGGCGCCGGCGCGGTGCGGGCCCGGACCGGCGTGCCCCTCGACGGCGGATCGGTGGCGGCCAAGCTGTCCTGGCTGGGCCGACACCATCCCGAGCGCATGGCGGGGGCACGGTGGCTGCTTTCCCCGCGCGACCTGGTGGTGGCCCGGTTGACCGGCCGGGTGACCACCGACGTCACGATGGCCTCGCGCACCGGTCTCTACGACCTGGACGGGCTTCACGATGTCGACGGCGACCCGGTCGACGAACTGGTGGGCCCGGCGGCCGGGCTCGTGCCTCCCATCGTCGCCCCCGGGACCGTCGTAGGTTCGCTGGTCGATGCAGCGGTGGAAGCCTTGGGCCTGCCGGCCGGGGTACCGGTGGTGACCGCAGCCGGGGACCGGGCCTGCGAGGCGCTGGGCGGCGGGGCGTCGCCGAGCCGCCCGCTGGTGAGCTGGGGGACGACGGCCAGCGTGGTCATGCCGGTGGACGATCGCCCCGACGTCATCCCGCACCAGCTCGTCCTCACCCGCTCGGCGTCAGCCGGGTGGCTGGTCGAGGGCGGGCTGTCGGCCGCCGGTTCGCTGATCTCCTGGTTGGCCGATCTCACCGGTACCGATGTGGCCGACCTCATGGCGGCCGCGGCCGGGAGCCCACCCGGGGCGCGGGGCGTGGTGGCGGTGCCGTGGCTCGACGGTGCCCGGGCCCCATGGTGGCGTGGGGATGCCCGCGCCGGCTTCGTCGGCCTCGGCTCCGCCCACGATGCCGCCGACCTGGGGCGGGCCGCGGTCGAGGCGGTGGCCGCCGATGTCCGTCGGTGCCTGGCTGTGACCAGCGAGGTGGCCCGGGATTCGGCACTCGCCGACGACCGGGATGGTGCCGGCGACGGGGCCGGGCTGGTGCTAGCCGGCCTGGGGAGCACCGACCCGTTGTGGTCGGAGGTGCTGGCCGGCGTGACCGGAGAGCCGGTGACCACCCGCCGTAGCGCCGAGGCCGCCTCGGTCGGTGCCGCCCTGCTGGGTGCGTCGGCGGTCGGGTGGCCGGTCTCACTCGAGGACCTCAACCCCATCGTGGCCGACATGGTGCCGAGGCCCGAGGCCGTCGACCTCTACCGTCGTTGGTCCAGCCGCGCCGATCGGGTGGCCGAGGCGCTGGTGGAGCTCGACCTCGGAGAGGGCGCCGACGAGACCGGACCGGCCTGAGCGGGACCGAGCCCAACCCGGTCAGAACGCGGGGCTCAGGCCCGAGGCATGGCCGGGCCGTAGGGTCGGTCGCCCCGGAGGGTGACCCGGTGCCCGAAGCGGCGGGCCGATCCGAAGTCGTCGAGGGCGTAGTGCATGGTGGCCCGGTTGTCCCAAAACGCCACCGAACCCGACTCCCACCGGAAGCGGCAAGTCATCTCGGGCTGGATGCTGTGACGGTACAGCGTGTCGAGGATGCCGCGGCTCTCGATGGGCGACATGCCGAGGATGAGGGTGGTGAAGTGCTCGTTGACGAAGAGTCCTTGACGGCCGTTCTCGGGGTGGGTGCGGACCACGGGATGGATGGAGGGGGTCAGCTTGGGCCGGAACTCGCCGTTCCAGGTGTAGCCGCCGTTCTCCTCCACTTCTGCCGCGAACCACGGGTCGTGATGGATGGCGATGAGGGTGTCGCACATGGCCCGCATCGGCTCGGCCAGACGGTCGTAGGCGTCCTGCAGGCTGGCCCACATGGTGTCGCCGCCCACGGCAGGGGCCTCGCGCATGTGGAGGATCGAGCCGAGAGGAGGCGTGTCGACGAAGGTCACGTCGGTGTGCCACCACGAGGCCCGGTCGCCCTGCTGGGCGTCGATGGCCAGCACCTGTGAGTGGGACGGGATCGATGGTTGCACCGGGTGGGCCTCGGTCACCTCGCCGAACTGGCCGGCGAAGTCGGCTTGGGCATCGGGGGTCAGGTCCTGGTCCCGGAAGAAGATCACGTGGTAGCGGTTGAGTAGCGCGCGCACTTCGCCCACCAGCCCTTCGCCCAGCGGGCGCGAGATGTCGACCCCGTGGATCTCGGCCCCGATGAGCGGGGAGAGGGGACGAATGTCGAGCTCGGCGCGAACGGCCATGGCCTCAGTCTCGTCGCCACGACGGCCGCCGACAACCGGGTCGCCCGACGGTCGGCGTGCAGTCCGGTCCGGACGGCCTGCATCGTCTCGGTACCGGTAGAGTCGGGACCCCATGGAATCCCCGCCGGTGGCGGGCGACCGGCGCGGAGGGAGGGCCGTGGTGGCAGAGCAGACAGGCTCCCGCTGGCGCAACTTCTCGCCGTGGTACCAGTGGGTGAGCCGGCTCAACCAGACCGAGCAGGTCGACCCCCTCCCCGAGGCCGATGGCGAGCCGTTCGAGGCGTGGCGCGCCCGCTGCCGGAGCCGGCTCGAGGGTCTGCTCGGCCCGTCACCCGTCCGCGTGCCCCTGGACCTCGAGGTGACCGAGAGCGTGCCCGCCGAGGGCTACCGACGGGACCGGATCGTCTTCGACACCGAGGACACCATGGCCGTGCCCGCGTACCTGCTGGTGCCCGACGGCCGCCAGGCACCGGGTGCGGCCGTCCTGGCCGTGCACGGCCACGGGCCCGGGAAGGCCCTCGTCTGCGGGCTCGACACCACCGAGGCGCCCAACGGCGACTACGCCCGGCAGCTGGCCAGGCGGGGCTTCGTGGTCCTCGCCCCCGACCTGCGGTGCTTCGGCGAACGGGCCGACTGGTCCCCTCCCGACCACTACCGCTGCGACACGAACCTCGTGCACGCCACCATGGCGGGCTGGAGCCCGCTGACCCAGAACCTCTGGGACCTGGCCCGATGTCTGGACGTGCTCCAGGACCATCCACTGGTCGACCCGGCGCGCATCGGCGTGGCCGGCCTCTCCTACGGCGGCACCCTGTCGCTGTTGCTAGCCGCCTGGGACGATCGGGTGGCCGCTGCGGTGGTGAGCGGGTTCTTCTCCTCGTGGGCGGAGGCCCACAAGATGCCGCTCAACATGTGCGGGTCGCAGGTCCTGCCGGGCATGCTCGGACAGCTCGAGCACGTCGACCTGGGAGCGCTGGTGAGCCCGCGCCCGCTCCTGGTCGAGACGGGGACCGACGACCCCCTATTCCCACTCGCCGCGGCGACGGCCTCGGTGGCCCGGCTCCGGGCCCTCTACGAGGCCGGCGGCGCTCCCGACGCCCTGGTCCACGACGTGTTCGAGGGTGATCACCAGTGGCACGGCAGGCTGGCCTACCCGTTTCTGGAACGGTGGCTCGAGCACCCGTCCACTGCCTGACCGTTCAGCGTTTCACCGTTCATCGCCACCCGAGGAGCGACGCCGAGCCCGGGTCGAGGAACAAGGTGGCACTGTCTTTGGTCCGCAGCGCCGAGGCCGGACAGGCCGGCCACACCGGACCCTCGAGGGAGGCCCGCACCGGCTCGGCCTTGCGATGCTCGGGCGCGACGGCCATCACCGACCTCGCCCGCAACAGCGCCGGGACGGTCACCGTGATGGCCCGGGTGGGGACCCGGGCGAGGTCTTCGAAGTGGCCCTCGTTGACCTGCTGGGTACGGCTGGCCTGGTCCAGGCTGACCTCCTTCACGTCCAGCGGGTCGTCGAAATCGGCCACCGGCGGGTCGTTGAAGGCCAGGTGCCCGTTCTCGCCGATGCCGAGGCAGCACAGGTCGAGGGGGTGGGTCCTGAGTAGTCGGGCGTAGTCCCGGCACGACTGGTCCGGGTCGCCCAGCCCGTCCACGTAAAAGGCCGTCCGGGGGTGGGCGCGTTCGACGATCCGCTCCCGGATCCACCGCTGAAAGCCGGCAGGGTGATCGGGCCCGATGCCCACGTACTCGTCCATGTGAAACACGATGGTCTCGGACCAGGGCACATCGGGAGTGGCCGTGGTCAAGGCCTCGATGAATTCGAGCTGGGAGTTGCCGGTGGCGAACATGGCATGGGCTACGCCTCTCACCTCCACCGCCGCCCGGATGGCACGGGCGGCGTGGTCGGCGGCGGCCCGGGCCATGGTGGCCACATCCCCGTAGACCTCGACATCGAGCCGGTCCACGCGACGGGCAATGACGGGCACGGCCGGAACTAGCCCAGCCGGCTCAGGCTGTTGGTGCTCGCCACCTGGCCCAACCAGGCTGCGCTCGGCTTGGCTCGCCGCTCGAAGGTGGTGCGGTCCACCGAGTGCAGCCCGAAGGTGGGCCGGAAGCCGTCGTTCCACTCGAAGTTGTCGAGCAAGCTCCACGCGAAGTAGCCGCGGAGGTCGACGCCGTCGGCGATGCACCGGTGCAGGCCCCGCAGTGCCTCGTCCATGTAGGCCACCCGCTCGGTGTCGTCGCCGGTGCCGATCCCGCTCTCGGTCACGTAGACCGGCAACCCGGTCATGGCCGCCGTCCGGCGCACGGTGTGCTCGACCACCCCTGGCCAGAACTCGTAGCCCATCTGGGTGGTCCGCATCGAATCGGTTTCCTCGATCGGGCCTTCCGGGCCGAACCGGATGCGCGTATACCCCTGGACCCCGACGAAGTCGTCGGCCCCCACCTCGCGCAAGAAGGTGTCCTCCAGGATCTCCTGGGCCGCGGCGCGCACCTCCTCGCCGCCATCGGCCGCCTCGAGCTCGGCCATCGACAGGGTCAGGCCGACCGGGAAGTCACCAGGTCCTGCCCTGAGCGCGTCCACCGCGGCGTGGTGACAGGCGATGACTGACTCGACCGCCCGGTGGTGGCGCTCGAAGTCCTCGACCCCCGGCGGGAACTTCCCCAGCAGGTACCCCATCAGGGCGAGGACGTTGGGCTCGTTGAGGGTGCAGGCCATCCCGATCACATCGCCGATGTGGGCCGTAGCCCGTTCAACGAACCGGGCGAAGAGGGCGGAGGCCCGATCGGCCTCGAACCCTCCCATTGCGGCGAACCAGCGGGGCACGGTGTAGTGGTGGAAGGTCACCACCGGCACCACACCCCGCTCGCGACAGGCGACGGCCAGCCGTCGGTAGTGGTCGAGCGCAGCCATCGAGAACTCGCCCTCGGCCGGCTCGATGCGGCTCCACTCGAGCGAGAAGCGATAGGCCCCCAGCCCCAGCCCGGCCACCAGGGCCACGTCCTCGTCGCCGCGGTGCCACGAGTCGCAGGCGTCCCCGCTCGACTCGGCGCACGTGGTGCCGGGGGCGTGCTCCCAGTCCCACCAGTCGTTGTTGACGTTGCCGCCCTCGATCTGATGGGCGGCGGTAGCCGTTCCCCACAGGAACCCGACGGGAAACGAGAGGGGAGTTGCGGTGTCGTTCGTTGCGTCGCTGTCCGAAGTGCCGCGGCTCCTTGTGCCGCCGGCCGACTCAGTGCTCATGGCTGGACAGTACTGGAGTCCGCCGCGCCCATCCTTGTGGCTTTGCCGGACCAGGGCGGGGCCGGCCACGCTGTCGGGGTGGGATGATTGTCCTGATTGGCGGACCGGAGGGCAGAACCTGATGCGTGTGGATCTTGTCGACGGGACATACGAGCTGTTCCGCCAGTTCTTCGGCCAGCCCCCGAGGGCAGCCGACGACGGCACCGAGATCGGGGCCGATTACGGCGTCGTCACGTCGGTCCTATCCATGCTCTCCAACGGTTCCACCCATCTCGGCGTGGCCACCGACCACGTCATCGAGTCGTACCGCAACGACATGTGGCCCGGCTACAAGGACGGCGCCGAGGTGCCGGAAGTGCTGAAGGCACAGTTCGAACCGCTCGAGGACGCCCTCGACTCCCTCGGCGTTGTCGTCTGGCCCATGGTCGAGGTCGAAGCCGATGATGCGTTGGCCTCGGCGGCGGCGGTCGCGGCCGACGATCCCGACGTCGAGCAGGTGGTCATCTGCACGCCGGACAAGGACCTGGCCCAGTGCGTGGTCGGCACCAGGGTCGTTCAGCTCGATCGGCGCAAGGATGTGATCACCGACGAGGACGGGGTGTGGGCGAAGTACGGGGTCTCTCCGCTTTCCATCCCCGACTGGCTGGCCCTGGTGGGCGACTCGGCCGACGGGTTCCCGGGCCTGGCCGGCTGGGGCAAGCGGTCGGCCGCCCTGGCGCTGGCCCACTACGGCCACCTCGACGCCATACCGGATGACGTCAACGCCTGGGACCCTGAAGTGCGCAAAGCGGTCCGAGGTGCTGCCAAACTGGCTGCGACATTGGCGGCCGAGCGGAAGAACGCCGAGTTGTTCCTTTCTCTGGCCACCCTCCGGATCGACCGCTCCCTCCTTCCGAACGTGGCCGCACTGGAATGGCACGGTCCCGCACCGGCGTTCGAGCAGATATGTCGACACATGCGGGCTCCACAGCTGGCCGAACGCGCCGCGGCACTTGGTCGTTGAGCGTCGAGGAGGATGGACGCGAGGGATCTGTTGCCCATGACCATGCAGAGCGACGCGGACCGTTTCCCGATCGCATCCGGCCTCGGGGCTATTCCTCGGGTTGGAGTCGAGAGGCAAGCTCGGCTCGGCCGCTGATGCCGAGCTTCATGTAGACGTTCTGCAGATGATTGTCGACAGTCCGAGCGGAGACAAAGAGCCGCTCGGCAATCTTTCGGCTGGTGAGACCGTCTACGGCGAGTAGGGCCACCTCCCGCTCGCGGGCAGTCAGACCGTCAGAGGACGAGGTTGAAACCTGGGCCTTGTTTCTGATTGTGGCGCCTTCGCACCGATCGAGGAGCAACGCAGAGCGGAGCCCAGCCGCGTGACCTCGACGAGCCAGCCCCCTATCTTGGGCCAGGCTCTGCTCGAGCGATGCCGCTTCG
>JAUTXB010000276.1 GCA_030838245.1 Acidimicrobiaceae bacterium | reverse complement strand
AAGCCCTTGGTGCGCACTGGGAGGTCGGCCCATCGCTTCCCCCGCCGAGTCACCTCGACCATCGTAGGTCACCGCGGTGGTGACGGCCCCCGAGCGGCCAGCACCATCTTCGCTAAGGTTCACGTGGGAGCGAACGCCACGCCGGACGGTGAGGCCGAGAGCTCATCGGTGGCCCATGGGCGCAGACAATGACAACGGCGGCGGCGCTCCGGGCGCCGAGCAGGCGGCCACCGCCCGAGAGCGGGGACGGATCCTCGTCGTCGAAGACGACCCGGCCACGCTCCGGTTCGTCACTCTCGCCCTGGAACGCGCCGGATTCGGCGTGGCCAGCGCCACCTCGGGACCGGTAGCGCTGGAGCTCCTGGCCGCCGACGACTCCATCGATGTCCTCCTCGCCGATATCGGGCTCCCCGGGATGTCCGGGTTCGACGTGATCCACGAGGCGCGGCGCCGTATACCCGGACTGGCCACTGCACTGATGACTGCCGATGCCAGCGTGGACGTCGCCGTCAATGCCCTCCGCAGCGAGGTGGACGACTTTCTCCCCAAGCCGATCACCCCCCAGGCCCTGATCGCCCAAGTCGAGCGCTTGATCGAACGCCGCCGGAACAGGTTCCAGAACCTGCCCGAGCGGATCCTGGCCGTCGGGGCCCACCCCGACGACGTGGAGATAGGGGTGGGCGGCATCCTGGTCGGTCACCGCAAGGCCGGCGACGAGATCACCGTGCTGACCCTGAGCCACGGGGCTCGGGGCGGAGACTCCCTCCGCCGGGCCGAGGAGGCCGAGCGGGCCGCCGAGTTGCTCGGCGCCACGCTGATCCTGCAAGACCTCGAAGACACCCGGGTACCCATGGCCGATCCCACCGTGAACATGATCGAATCGGTGGTACAACAGTTCCGGCCCACGGTGGTCTACACCCACACCTCGTGCGACCTTCATCAGGATCACCGCAATGTCCACCAGGCCACCCTGGTGGCTACCCGGAACGTGGCCAACGTGTACTGCTACGAGAGCCCGTCGGCCACGGTCAAGTTCGCACCGGCCCGGTTCGTCGACATCGACGCCAACCTGGACGAGAAGGTGGCCATGCTGGCTGCGTTCACCAGCCAGAGCGAGCTTCGGACCTACCTGGCCGAGGATCTGGTCCGAGCCACGGCACGCTATTGGGGTCGTTACGGTCAGAGCCTGTTCTCCGAGCCCCTCGAGGTGGTGCGGGATCGACCCACCATCCGACAAAGTGCGCCCGACATGAGCCAGGCCCGCGCGTGATCGGTGACTTCGGACGGGACGGCCACGTCCATTCCACCTTTTCCGACGGGCGCAACACCATCGTCGAGAACGTGGATACGGCCCGCCAACGGGGTTTGCACACCCTCTGCCTGGTCGACCACGTCCGAGCGGACACCGAGTGGCTGCCCGACTTCATCCGGGCCACCGGCGAGCTCATCGAGAGCGAGGCCGAGCATCCCGAGCGCCTCGACATCCTGCGAGGAGTCGAGACCAAGGTGCTGGACCAGGCCGGCGCGCTCGATCTTCCTCCCGGCCTCGAGGCACTCGATCACATCTTGGTGGCCGATCACCAATTCCCCATGGAGGACGGTCCCCACCACCCCAAAGAAGTCCAAAACGGCATCGAGGAGGGTCGATGGGACCGCGCCGTCTTGGCTGCGGTGCTCGTCGAGGCCATCGGCAATTCGCTGGAGGCCGTGGCCGGGATCGGCATACTGGCCCACATGTTCAGCATCCTGCCCAAGTCGGGGATGTCCGAGGAGGACCTGTCTTCCTCCGGTCTCGACTGGCTGGCCCAACAGGCTCGTCGGTTCGAGATCATGATCGAGGTCAACGAACGGTGGGGATGCCCGTCGGCCGCGACCCTGGAGCACTTCGCCCGTCACCAGGTGCCGATCGTGTGCGCCACCGATAGCCACCGCATCGAAACCATCGGTCGCTATGACCGGGTTCGCCAGATCCTTGCGTCGATGCCATGAGCGGGAGCCCACCACGCCGACCGTGACGGTGGCCTGACCATGGAAGTCTTCATCCGCATCTTCCTGTCCTTGTTCGTCATCGCCGCCGCCACCGTGTCGCTGGTCAGTGCGGGATTCGTTTCTCTCGCCATGTTCCACCGCTATCGCGACCACAACAAGCAAGCTGCGCCGACCCAGCCGCGAACCGCCATCATCATTCCCGCCCACAATGAAGAGGCAGTCCTCGATACCACGCTCGATACCCTCTTGGGCCTCGACTACCCAACCGATGCCGTGCGCATCTACGTGGTCGACGATGCCAGCACCGATGGTACGCCGGCGCTGGTCCAGGCGGCTGCGGCCGCCCAACCCAACCGCATCTTCTATCTCCGCCGCAACAAAGGCGGCGAGGGAAAGGCGGCCGTGCTCAACCACGGGCTCGAGGTCATCCTGGCCGACGACTGGGCCCAGGCCGTGCTCATCATGGACTCCGACGTCCTGTTCACCCCGACCTCGCTGCGCCGGATGACCCGGCACTTCGCCGATCCCCAGGTCGGCGCAGTCGGTGCCTACATCCGAGAAGGGAGCCGTCCCGGCAATTCCATGACCCGGTTCATCGGTTTCGAGTACGTCATGGCCCAGGCCCTGGCTCGCCGATCGAGCAATCTCATCGGCGTGGCCGCCTGCCTTCCCGGGGGCGCCCAGCTGCACACGCGGACCAACATCGAAGAGTTGGGGGGTCGCATCGACGACAGTACCCAGGCCGAGGACACGGTGAGCACGTTCCAGACGCAGCTGAACGGGCGCAAGGTGATCTTCGAGGGTCGTGCCATCGCCTTGGCCGAGGAGCCCGGGGACATCGATGGGCTGTGGAAGCAACGGTTGCGATGGGCGCGGGGGAACCTGCAGATCGTCTTGAAGTACCGGTCGGTGTGGTTCCGCCCCCATACCCCGCTGGGCCGGCCCACCTTCGGCATCGTCTGGTTCGCCGTTACCTTGCAGCCGATCCTCATGGTCCTCAACGCGGTGGCGTTGAGCATCCTGTACTTCATCCACTACGGCGAGGCGGGAGCGCTACTCCGGGTCTTTTGGATCTCCAACGCGCTGAGCTGGGTGGCCATCACCGTCTTCGGCCTCCTGGCCGATCGCACCACAGCCCGGCACGCGTGGCTCCAGGCCGTGGTGTTCCCCGGGCTGGTGTCTGTGGGGATCATCGTCTACACCATCCTGCCCGGGGTGAGCATCGCCCTCATCAACGACCTGTTGCACCCATTCCATTGGACCCTGACTCCCATGGCCCAGCACCAAGAGGTGCTGTTCGCCAGCATCTGGAGCGCGGCCTGCATGGTCGTGGCCGTCATGGCCCGAGGGATCGAACGTCGGTTGGGTCTCCGCCGGCTGGCCCTGGCCCTCGTCTACCTGGGCGGCTACGGGCCGCTGTTGTGTGCCATCGGATTCACCGCCTACATCAAGGAATTGCGCGGCAGCGAGATCCGCTGGGAAGTTACCAAGAAGACCGGAAAGATGGGGGGTGCCAGCGATGGCGTCATGGCCGCAGCACAATCAGAATGATTCCCAAACCAGCAAAGAGGTGATGGCCACCGAGATCCGATCCGATCACCGGGTGGAGCGACGCTTCCTGTTCAGTGGCATCCTGGCCTTTGCCGCGGCCGGCGTGGTCATTCTCATCCGCCACGTCCTGGGCTCGATGTGACCGGCCCTGTGCCGTCGGCCTCCCTTCCCCCACAAGTGGTCATGGTCACCGGTGCCGGCGGCCCGGCCGGAGTATCGGTCATCCAGGCCCTGGGCAAGGCGGGGCACCGCACCGTGGGCGTCGACGCCTCCCCCGAAGCAGTGGGGATCCGGCTGGCCGATGTCGGTGCCACGCTTCCCCGGGCCGACGACCCCGGGTTCGGGCCGGCACTATGCGCACTAGGACGGGAGCACGCGGTGACCGCTGTGATCCCCTCGGTGGCCGAAGAACTGGTGGCCTTGGCCGAGATCTCGCCCGGTCTGGATGCGGCAGGGATCGCCCACTGGTTCCCCCGCCCCGATGCCGTCGAGTCGTGTACCGACAAGTGGCGCTTTCACCAAGCCGTCGTGGCCGTCGGGCTGCCCGTGCCCCCCACCGGGCTGGGTACCGCCGACGGCGTCCCCGGGCCCTGGGTGGTGAAGCCCAGACACGGACGGGGATCACGCGACATCCACTTGACCGACGATCCGACCGACATCGCCCGCCTCGTCGCCGAGGTCCCCGACGCCATGGTGCAACACCGCCTGACCGGTCTGGAATTCACGATGGATGTGCTGGCCGACCACAGCGGCGCGCTGGTGGCCGCCGTCCCGCGGTGGCGGAACGAGACCAAAGCGGGGATCTCGGTTCGCGGGGAGACGTTCGGCCACGACGCGCTGATCAAAGGGGCCGGCTCGCTCATGGACGCTCTCGGGCTCACCGGTCCCGCCAACATCCAGGGCTTCGTCTCGGAGACCGGTGCGTTCGCCTTCACCGAAGTGAACCCGCGCTTCTCCGGCGGCCTGCCTCTGTCACTCGGCGCCGGGGCGGATCTCGTCGAGCAGTACCTGCGGGGCATGCTCGGCTTCGCCCTGCAGCCCGAACGACTGGGCTACCGGATCGGGGTCAGGATGTACCGCTACTTTGAGGAGATCCTGGAGGGGCCGGACGACTCGACGTCGGCCTGACTCATTCAGGCCCGAAATTGCACCATCACCGGCCGGGGTTCCCCGACCGGTGATGGATGCAGAACTATAAACTCAGACTGGCGAATTCAGACCTTGCGAACGCGGCTGGCCTGCATGCCCTTTTGGCCTTGGGTGGCTTCAAACTCCACTCGCTGACCTTCGGGAAGATCGCGGAAGCCTTCCATCTGGATCTCGGACTGATGGACGAAGAGATCCTCGCCGCCGCCGTCAGGCGAGATGAAACCGAAGCCCTTTTCCGCGTTGAACCACTTAACCGTACCTTGTGCCATTTTGAAATTTACCTCGTGAACTCCACGCATATCGAGCAGCAGGAGTCCATCGTGGATACCAGTGCAGCAAGGCCCGGCGTGATTCGAGCCGCTGTCAACACCCTAGCCCGGACAGGACGGGACAGTGCGATGAGGTCGACAATGGGCAATTCCGTGCCCATACCGAACACCTGGCCGCTACTTCACGACCACTGGCAACGTCGGCTCGGTGACACCTGCCGTCGGCCCGTGGTCGCGCACTCGGCCGGCCACCGGTGCCCATATCAACGGGAGCAGCGCGACCAACAAGGAGGCGGCACCGGCCGCAGCGATGAAAGGGGCCCAGACGGCCACCGCGAACAAGGACCCACCCACGCCGGCGGCGACAGCGATCGACGCCGTCTCGCTGGTGGAGAACAGACCTTGCACCCTCCCCACCTCGGAGACATCCGAGCCTTGGGTCAGAAGCGATTGGGCGGCGGGAAGGGCGACGGCAACGCCCAGCGCCTCGACACCGCCGAGCACGACCAACAAGACGATGCTGTGGATGAAGGGATAGGCGGCGCAAAAGGCCACCGACGAGGAAACGGAGATCACCACCAGCCACCGCCGGTCGAAGTGGTCGGCCAGCCAACCACCAGGGCGGGCCATGGCCACAAAGGGAATGGCAAACAGCGTCCAACTCAACCCGATCTGCCAATTGGCTGCCCCACGGGCATCGAGCAGCAATGTCCAACAGGCCTCGTACACGCCGAAGGTGAGGCCGATGGCCGCGGCGGCCACGAGCGAGCCGAGCAGTGACCGGTTGAGACGCGGAAGACCGCGAGACCTCGGGCTCAGGTCCCTGGCCTCTGCCGAGACTCGCTGGGCGGCGAACTCCGATCCCACCAGGACGGGCAGGCAGGCCAGTAGGGACGCCGCTCCCGAGGCGACGAAGATTGCCCCCATGGCCCCGACGCCGAAGAGGCTTCCCACCAACGGGCCGATGGCCATGCCGGCCAGTTGCCCGGCATAGATCGACCCGAAGGCGCGGCCTCGTCGCTCAAGAGACACCGCACCGGACACCATGGCCAGCGAGGCCACCTCGGCCGCCCCTGCTCCGGCCCCCTGGAGGGCACGCAGGCCGACGTCGGCCACCGGGCTGACCGGGATCAGGAAGGCCGCGCTGGCCACGGCGTAACACAAGAGCCCCATGAGCAAGACGGGCCGGCGGCCGATGTGGTCGGCCAGGCGTCCCGCCGGGTACTGGAACAGCACGCCGGCGGCGAAGAAAGCAGCCATCACCGCACCCACCAGTGCATCCGACCCGCCCCGGTGACGGAGGTACTCCGGCAGCAGCGGAAGGATGGCGCTGGCTCCGAGCCATTGCAACCCGGTGACCAGGGCCAGAGCTCGCACCAACCGGTCCGCATTACGCCTCTCGTCGATCGGGGCAATACGTTGGGCCGACGACGTGTGGAACCGTTCTGAGGCCACGGCGGCAGTATGGCAGGTAGACCAGATCGAGGCCTCATGGCCCAACGCGCGATGCTTCGCAGGTGAGTCGCGACCCGCTCGGACCTCGTCCCGTCGACGCGGCGGGAACGACGCAACCGGTTCCCTTCGAATCGTCTCGCCCCCATCCGCTGCGGTCGCTCGTCCAGCTTGCCCCCGGTCGGGCGGCCTACGGGCTCGGGCTGCGGATGGCCCTTCTCATCACCGTGCCTCTGGCCGTCGGCATTGCCATCGACGAGGTCGGTCCGGCCACGCTCTTCTCCCTGGGCACGCTCAATGCCAGCATGGCCGACGTCGGGGGGGCGAGGGTCTCCCGGTGGCACGCCCTGTCGGCGGCCACCGTCCTGAACGCGCTGGCCATCGGACTAGGTACCATCACCAGCCGGTCCATCGGTCTGGCCATCGCCGTGACGTTCGTAGTCGCCAGTGGCGGCGCGTTCGCCAACCTGTTCGGCAACGTGGCCTCCAACGTGGGCTTCGTCGTCACCATCCTGCTCATCATCGGCATCGGGCTGCCCGGCGATGGATCAGTGGCCCTCGAGCGGATGTGGCTGGTAGCGGCGGGTGGCGTCTGCGCCACCGTTGTCACTCTGGTGCTCTGGCCGGTCCGGCCCTACGCGGCCGCCTCAGCATCGGTGGCTGCTTCCTATCGTGCCGTCGCCGGTCTCGTCCGGTCGCTCACCAGCGGCCCGGGCGAGGATCCTGCCGCCGTGACCATGGCGGCAGGCGAAGCCCGCACCCAGATCGAAGCGGCCCGCTCGGTCGTCACCCTCACCCGGGCCGGTCGACACGGCGCCAGCCCTACCAGCACCAGGCTCCTGGCCCTGGTCGTCGCAGCCGGGCGACTGGTGAGCGAGGCGGAAGGCCTTCCCGCGTTGGTCACCGGGGCAGCGTCGACGGGTGTCGATCGAGCTCACGTCGATCGGGCTATTGCCGCGCTGGCCACTGCGATCGAAGGATTGTCATCGACCATCAAACAACACCCCAGCCCGACCGAGGGGGTGCCGATCGATCTCAGTCCGCTCGACCGGTCCTTGGCCGAGGCGTTGGGCTGGGCCATGTTCAAACGAACCAGCAATACCTTCGACGAGGTGATCGCGCTCCGTCCGGTCATCGACACCCTGTCGGCCATGGCCACGGTCGTGCACACCACAGTCGAAACAGTCGAGGGCGTCGTGGTACACCCGCCTGGGGGGCCGGACGTCGCACAGTCGACGATCGGAGAAGACCATCATCGGTCCTGGTGGGAACGATTGGCGACAACGTGGCAGACCGCCCGAACCAACCTGACTCCCAGCTCGGCCATCTTCCGGCATGCCATGCGCTACGGCACAGCCACCGCGATCGGGGTGAGCGTAGCGCTCGCCTTCCAACTCACCAAGGGGTACTGGATTCCACTCACCGTTGCGGTGGTGCTGCGCCCGTTCACTGCCGCCACCTTCGAACGTACCCTGCTGAGGGTGGCGGGCACGATAGCCGGTGGCATCATCGCCGCCGCCGTGGTGAGCGGCGTTCACGGATCGGTGGCCTCGGTCGTCTTGCTCTTCGCGTTCTCGGCCTTGGCGTTCTCGCTGTTGCCGCTGAACTATGGGTTGGCCATCGTCTTCTTGACCCCGACGGTCATCGTGCTGGTCTCGGCCGGAGCACCGAATAATTGGGAGGTCGCCGCGCATCGGGTAGTCAACACCCTCATTGGCGCGGCCATCGCCCTCGCGGTGGCCTATCTGCTGTGGCCGCGGGCCGAACGCCGATCCTTCCCCGATACCCTGACCTCCGCCGTCCTCGCCCTCGGTGGCCATCTCGATGTCGTCCTGGCCGCGTACATCGACGGTCCGACGGCTCAACAGCGCGTCGCTATCGCGTCTGCCCACCAACAAGCGGGACTGGCCGTCGACAACGCCCAGGTCGGATTCCAACGCCTCCTCGGCGGAGGCCGCCCGCATCACGTCGAACAGACCAGCGTCTTGTGGTCGATCACCGATACCAGCCGATGGGTGTTCCTGGAGACGAGTGCGCTCCAGGAACACCTAGGGGTCATGGGCGGGTCCCAGACCCCGGGTGACCTGGACGCCGTTCGCCGTCACTGCGCCCAGATGCTGATCGAGCTGGCCCAGTCCTTGGCCGCTCACCAGATGGTGCGGCCCCATGAGTTCCCCCTCAACTCATTGAACGAGGCGATCCTGGCCATCCGGCGATCCACTGACGCAGCGCAGGATCAACGACGAGCAGAGCTGGCCACCGGGGTGAGGGAGCTCACCCCGGCCGCGCTCTCGGTACGAGACTTCGCTGAGGTGAGCGGTGCCCTCGAACACATTGCCGCATGGCTGGACAACCTACGAAGCGACATCGACGATCTCGCCGGCCAGCAAGCGCCCCCGAGGCTGACCCCACAACGACGCTGACCAGCGCTGGTCATCGATGAGGGTGACGATGCTCGGCGGCCAGGTGCGAGTGGCCCACCCCCATCGGCTGGCCCACCCGATCCTCGTACCCGGGCCAC